>JAHZJZ010000292.1 GCA_022600655.1 Campylobacterota bacterium
AAAACTCTGCAAAACTAAATAGAGAAAGAGCAATAATCTGAAAATACTTCTCATCAAACCCCATATGGTCACGATTTGATAAGACTTTGATAACTTCGCTAAGTTGATTTTTAAAAGGTTCAATATCTCCTAGAGCCAAATCTACCAGTAGAGTTTTTATATCTGAATCTATCTGCAAGTTGTTTCTCTTTTTAAGCTCAACAGCAAAATAGTTAAAATAGAGCATTTTTATCACATAGTTTGGTATCTCAAACTCCAACTCCTCACCAAAAAGCTCATCTTTAATCGTAATAAAACCCATAGAGTAGATAAGAGTTATAAAGTCATCTCTTGTAAACTCTCTATTTAAATCATACCTATCTCTAATCATCCCTTTTATCTTTCCATCTTCTATTAAGCTCTCCAATATCTCATAGTTTCTCTCACTATCTCCTATATTAAAGAGTTTCATTATCGCTTTGTAGTCACTTGCTACATTACTATCAAGCATCTTTGATGGCATTTTGCATCTATCAAAATTGTATTCGGTAATAAAGTAGTTTAAGAGCGTTGAGTTATAGATTCTTTCATCTGCTTCACTATTAAATAGATAACCGTTATACCAAATCTTTATCTTATCTAGGAGACTCTTTTTATCTATATCTTCACATCGTTTGAATATGGACTCTTCCAAAGAGTAATCTACTTCTTTTTGCGTAAATCCTGCTAAAGCATTAAACTCTTTTCTATAGGTAATATGTTTGACAATATTAAATCCACTACTCAAACTATCAAGCGTAATGGGAGTCACCCCTGTGATAAACATCTTCTGCACTGTCCCTGTCTGTGTAGCCCCCTTTATCACCTCATAAAAGCTCCGTACAAATCCACCTTTGCTCACTATCTGTAGAAAATCTTGCATACTATGAGCCAAGATTGCATTGGCAAACTGGTCATACTCATCTATAAGTAGATAGATACTGTCATCTTTTATGGTATCAAAAAAATATTTTATTAGCCCTGTTGGAGTGGTTATACTATCTAAACTCTCTCTGCTTATATCATAGCCATAACTATAGAAATATCTATAAATAGCTGATTTAATGTTGTCTTTAAACCCCTCATAGATAATCTCCATCCCACCATCTGTGTTTATCCCTGAAAACTCAAAAAAGAGAATTTTGTAAGAGTTTTTCAAAGGTGTTGGATTTTTTCCTATATAGGTATCATGAAACATAGCCTCAAACTCCTCTGTGCTATTCTCATCATAGTAGTACTGTAGCGTTGACAAAAAGAGAGACTTACCAAACCTTCTTGGGCGTAAAAATATCATAAAACTCTCGTTTAGATTCTCTAAACTCTCTATATATTTGGTTTTATCTATATAGAGGTAGTCGTTATTGATTTTTATCTTTCTAAAGTTACTCTCACCATATATTATCTTTTTCATCTTTTTGCCTTTTCTATTCCTTGGGGTAGCCTTAGTGAGAATTATAACATCTTTTAACTATGATGGATTTATATATTTATGCTTCAATTTGTTACATAAGATATTTATTTAATCTTTCTTTTAAATATAAAAACAACATTTTTTACTTTACAGTTGCTTATCATAATTTATCTCAATAGAAAAATTCAAACAATCAAAGAGGAACTTTCCCGTCTTATATTGAGAAGAAAATAGAGTAATTTAATGCCTAACATACCCTCAGTATAATAAGCTTCTACAGAGAACAAATATGCTACTATTCTCTACATTATATTAAGATATAAAGTTCATAAAATAGGGGTTTCTAGTCTATGTTTGATATTCTCCAGACTTATATTGATAAGAGTTCAGCCATTACGATTTTTGTATTGGCACTGCTCTCTATTTACTTAATTATTACACTTTGGATTTTTATCTATCGCTTTTTTTCTATAAAGGGTAGAATCCATACCGAGACACGTTCTATGAATAAGCTCTATATGGGACGAACCAAAAGTGTTGATGAAAAATCGTTACTTTTTACCTACTTAAGTAAAGTACTTATTCCTAATAAAGCCATATTCTCAGCTGCGATAAACTCTGCGATTAAAGGGGCAACTTCTGGGTTAACGGGTTTATCTATTATTGCATCAACTTCTCCATTTATTGGATTGTTTGGTACGGTTGTGGCGATATTGGAGACTTTCTCTTCACTAGGAACACAAGAGGGAACTTCGATTGCTATTGTAGCACCTGCTATCTCTGAAGCATTGGTGGCAACGGCAGCTGGTATTGCTGTGGCGACGGTTGCTTATACTTTTCACCTTATGTTGAAAAGAAAAGCGTACGAGTTAAACTTACTACTTGAGAGTCAAGCTGATTTGATACTCTCTCAAAAGGCTTAAGTTATGTATGCGTGGGATGAAGATCCTGATTTGAATATCACGCCTCTGATTGATGTGATGTTGGTACTGATGGCAATTTTTATGATTACGATTCCTGTCATGCAGTATCAAGAGCAGATAGAGTTACCAGAGGGTTCACAGTCTTTAAAAATGGGTGATGAAAAGTCATTGATGGTTGAGATAGACAGAGAGTTAAATGTTCATTATCAAAATGAAGTCTACACACTAGAGACTTTTCCCGATGCATTTACTCTGAAAACAGGCGATATGGATAAAACCAAAGCAGTTTACGTTAATGCGGATAAAGAGATAGCTTATGAAAAT
Organism: Campylobacterota bacterium; assembly: GCA_022600655.1. GTDB lineage: Bacteria > Campylobacterota > Campylobacteria > Campylobacterales > Sulfurovaceae > UBA1140. The sequence continues at coordinate 2,677 of JAHZJZ010000292.1, forward strand.
GTTATCTATCTTCTTAAAGTGGTGAAGCAGAGTGGATTTACCAAAGCTTCACTTTTAACACTCTAAACGTTTTATCCACTAAAAAAGTATAAAATAGATTTAAAAACATAAGGAACATAATGTTTAATAGTAAAAAATTACTTTCTGGTGTTGCAGCTATTAGTATCTATTTTTTACTCATTTTTATTGTTCTGTACTACTACAATGTACATAATCAAAAAGCAAAAAATTATGTAGAGAAAAATAGCAATAGAGTTACAGTTACATTGGTCAACAGTGATAAAACGGTGAGGAATAGAAGTGATGAAGTTAGTAACACTAAAAAGCCTACACCTCAACCAGCTGTATCTCAAAATGTGCAAACACCTGTTCCTCCACTGAAGACTCCTGTTAAAAAAGTAGAGCCCAAAAAAGTTGAACCTAAAAAAAATGTGGTGAAAAAAGATACTGCTAAAGAGGAACAACGGCAAAGAGAGCAACAGAGAGCCAAAGAGAGAAGAGCAGAGCAAGAGAGACAACGAGCGATAGAGTCTCAAAAAGAGAAAAAAAGAGTAGCTGAGGCTAATGCTCAAAAAGAGAGAGAAAAAAAGCGACTGGCACAGATAGCTCTTGATAAAAAGAAAAAAGAGCAGGTACGTGAACAGCAGAGAGTATCAGAACGTAAAAAAGAAGCAGAACGTAAAAAAGAGGCTGAGCGTAAAAAAGAAGCTGAACGTAAAAAATCTGAAGAGAAAAAAAGATTAGCACGTGTAGAAGCTGAAAAAGAGAAAAAGCGACAAGCACGTTTGGCTGAGGAAAAAAAGAAAAGAGCAGAGACAGAAGCAAGGAAAGAGCGAGAAAAAGAGAGAACTCAACGCTCTAAAGACCTTTTTGCTTCAGTTAATACCAAGTCACCAAGCACCTCTTCAACAAGTAGTAGTCAAAGCAGAGTAAAGCACAACTCAACAGCAGCCGATAGAGTAAAAAATACCCATCAGAGTGGACAAGTTTCTGATAGAAACAGAGAGAAGGGTGTAGAGAATGCTTATCTTGCCAAAGTAAAGCGACAACTTAATAACTGGAGTGCCCAAAGTAACTATAAAGGGCATAGTGCGACCATAAAGCTTGTGATTAGCAGTAGTGGACACTTTAGATATACCATTACACGTACAAGTAGTGGAGCTTTAAGTAGTGGGTTAAGAGGCTTTTTGGACCAACTTAACCGTATGGGACTGGGTTCTCATAGTAAATCGACTCCTTATAATATATCGGTAACTTTTAGAGCTAGATAACTTACCAATAGATAACCATAGTTTCAATATATATCCGATATTATAATACCCAAATTTTAGAACAGAACAAGGATAACAATGCGTTATATTTTTATTTATTTATTTTTAACTTTTAACCTTTTTGCCGTTGATGCCGTCTTAACCATAGAGAAAGATGTAGCA
>JAHZJZ010000293.1 GCA_022600655.1 Campylobacterota bacterium
AAAACTCCAAAAAAAAAGTTATATTATGGAAGATATTCAGGATATTTTTGGACTGAGAATTATTTGCTATTATTTATCTGATATTGATAATATTATCAAAAAATTAAGCGACTCCTTTATTATACAAACAAGAAAAAAACGTCAAGATGATAGCCAGTTTGGCTATCGTTCAGAACATTTAATTGTGAAACTCAATAAAGAAAAATGGAATGGTATTATTACAGAAATAGAAAATCTTAATTTTGAAATACAAATTCGAACAGTTGTAATGCATGCATGGGCTTCCATTAGTCATCAACTATTCTATAAAAAAGAAGAGAAATCGAATAAATTAAGAGAGTTAGCAAGATTAAGCGCCATTCTTGAAATGGCTGATATAGAATTTAATAATATAAAAAGTAATTAAATATTTACATGTATTTAGAATCGAAACTAAATCAAGACAATATAATAAAAGCATGGTTCTTCGCATCAGAAGCACATAAAGAGCAAAAATATCCAGGTAATAATTTGCCTTATTTAACTCATATAGGAAATGTAATGATGGAGGTAATATCTATTTCCTATACAGTTGAAAATATAGAGTTAGCAATAAGTTGTGCAATTTTACACGATACAATAGAGGACACTAATGTTACTTATAATCAGTTGGTTGAGAATTTTTCTGTAGAAATAGCAAATGGAGTCTTGGCACTTACTAAAAATGAAAAATTGGAAACTAAGCATGAGAAAATATTAGACTCTTTGGAACGAATAAAAATGCAACCTAAAGAGGTTTGGATAGTTAAGATGGCAGATAGAGTTTCAAACCTTAGAGAGCCACCACACTATTGGACAGTTGAGAAGCGAAGAACTTATAGACATGAGGCACAAATTATTTTAGAGCATTTGAGTTTGGCTAATGAACTAATGGCAAAACGACTTAAAGATAAGATAGAAGAATATAGAAAATATATAGATGAAGTGAAGAAGTAGTAACAGAAAAAATAATCTATTGCTAAATAAATTTAGGAGATGTATTGAAAATTCAACTTTAAATATATTGTTCATTTTCGTAAAGAGTGGATTATTATATTAAAGTTAATTAGACTTTTTCAAAAGTAGGAGATAAGTATTAATACTTATCTCTTATCCACCATACTCAAAAGAGCAGGAAGCAGTAACATATCAACCACAAACGCCACGACCAATGCAAATGCGGTTACCACCCCAAAGTTTTGGTTCGGTGTAAAACTAGAAAACGCAAAGAGTGAAAAGGCGATGGTTAAGATAATGGTGGTAAAGAGTATCGCTTTACCTGCATAACGTAGCACTTCATCAAAGGTATCTTCCATGCTTAGTCCTCGTTTTCGTGCATCGAAGTATTTGACTAAGAAGTGGATGGTATCATCGACAGCTACCCCAATAATAATCGCTCCAGCTATCGCCACACCGATATCGATGGTAATGCCTATCCAGCCCATAAGCCCAACAACCAAAACAACAGGTAGTAGGTTTGGTAAGATAAATACCCATAAGATTTTGATACGTTTAAATATCATCAGCATCACCAGTGAGACCAGTAGGATTGCCAAAGAGAGTGAGTAGATAAGGGTATCGGTCACATCTTTTTGCATATAGGCAAACATGGCTGTTTGACCTTGAACCGAAGCCGTGTAGGGGGTTTTGCTCCACCATTCATTCACATAATTTATCATCTCCAAATCTTTTGAGGTATCGACAATGTTTACTTGCCCTGTAATGCGTAGTTTCTGCTCTTTTATGTCCATTTTATCGTTTATCTCCATCCCTTGAGGGAGTGAGAGTGAGTAGAGCAGAAGATATTGGGCGATGAGGTTTTGATTATCGGGTATCTCCTCTTGGTTATTGACCACTTTGTTAAAGCGTTTAATGGTATCCATCAGTGAGCTTAGGTGTCTGACATCAGGGAATTCCTCTTGAAACTCTTGGTAAAACATCTCAACTGTCTGCATGAACTTTGGGTTTTTAATGCCATCTTTTACACCACTGTCAACCACTATCTCATACGCCATGGGTCCTGTGATATTCTCCATTAGAAATTCGGTCGATTTTCGTATCTCTACATTTTTATCAAAGTAGCGAATGGTATTACTGTCTACTTTAACCTGAAACAGTCCAACGGCTAAAATGGAAAAGATAACCGTGGTGATAAGGGCTATCTTTTTATCATGAGCGACAATAAACTTTCCATACCCTATAGGCTTTTTAGCTTTGGTCTGCTCAATAATTTTGGCTTTAAACTCTTTTTTGAGCAGTAGTAAAACAGCAGGCATCCAGACCACCGAGATAATAAAGGCTAAGATTGCCCCACTAGCTGTGGCAACTCCTAAGGTAAAGACAGGAACAACTTTTGAGATGGTTAATGTAGCAAACCCAATGGCTGTGGTTAGTGAAGTTAAAAAGATAGGTAAAAAGTTCTTCTTCAGACTCTCTATCACGGCTTGGTTGTTCCCCATTCCCTCACGTCGGTGGAGTATCCAGACACTGTAGACATGCACAGCATCGGCGATTCCAATGGCGACAATAAATACAGGAATATTAATAGTGAAGTTGTTAAGCTTATAGCCTAAAAGTATTTGAATTGTCCAGACCACTAAAAAGGTAAAGGTCACCACCCCAATAGGAATCAACGCCCCACTAACACGTCTAAAGAGTAAAAAGAGCAGTAACATCGAAGCGATAATGACAATAGGTACAAAGATACTATCATCCATAGCAACTGAGACAAAAGCTTTGTTGAGTGGTGGTCCACCATTGAGCCAATACTTATATCCTGTTTGCTCTATTTCAGGTTTGAGTATCTCGTTTACCAGCTCCATAATCTCCATGCTTTTGTCACTGTCATCGTTGACCTTAGGAGTCAAACGAGCTGATATCATGGTAGTGGTTCCATCACGAGAGATAAATCCATCGACAACCAGTGGGTCATTGGTAGCAATATCTTTACGGTTAGCCAAATACTCAGGCGTAGCCTCTTGGATATTTTGTATAAAATCCTCAACCACAATGTCATCAGGCTCTTCAGGATTGGCATGAACATACTGGTAGTTGGTAATTGAATCTACACGTGCTACATACTTCATCTGCCATAGAGCTTGGGTGATGTTATCTATGCTCTGTAGAGCTTTTTTATTAAAGATTCCATCTTTATCTCTGAAAGATATAACCACAGCATCATCATTACCAAAGGTACTTCTAAAGTCATCATAATCTTTAAGTGTCTTAGACTCTTCTCCAAACCAGATACGATAACTTCCATCCATCTGTAGATGTTTTAGGTTGGTTGCTAACGCAAAGACAATGATGGGTAATCCTATGGCGATGAGCCATTTGAACTTTTGTAGAAATGTTATGTATTTTTTCATTTTTTCACCTCTATAAACTGCAATATATTTCTAATTAAAAACATACCTGGACATAACCCTGTTAAAAATGCAAATAGTGCAAATATAGCTGGTACATATATTAGCCAATGCACAACATCAAAACCTGTAAGATAAATTCCAATCCATAACATTAAAATGGGACCTATAAACCATAATCGCATCTCTGTACTAATTTTAAACTTCTCTATCATTTTCATCCTCCTATTTAAAAGTAATATCCAAACTCAATCATCGCTCTGTCTAACTCTTTAAAAACAGACCCATCTTTAGGAGCTAAATGTTGATAGGATAGACCAAGTTTATACTTTTCAAACAACCGTGTATCATACTCTACAAAAAATATCTTCTCTCTAGTATCACGGTCGATACTCACTCCACCTAAAATCTCCGAATCAGACATATCATTCATGGAGACTCTAAACCCTAAAGCGATATCATCAGCAAAAAGATTACCAAGCTCTTTGGCTCCCATTTTATTGTTCTCATAAGATTTATATCGGTAATATTCAACCAAAATTCCTAAATCTTTTTTATCTAAAATACCATAAAGCGTATGCTCTGCACCAATACTTATTTGTGCATAGTCCGAGACGCTCTCATCATCACTTTGCGTGTAAGCCAGTTCGGTTTTATAGATGGTCTCACCCTCAACCAACGTAGCATACCCCATCACTTTATCAACAATATAAGCGTGTTGTCGTAGCTCATTACCTACAGGAGCCAGATAGCGTTGCTCATCGTACCCATTTTGATAAATCAATGAGTAGTCAAGTTGTCTCTTTTCTGCTGAACCACTATATTTTAAATAGAGTGTCGGTCGATTTCTATCTTTCCCAGTCTCTAAAGTATCTTTATAGGTAGGAGGTAAAAAACTGTTGACCGATTCACCATCTTGAATCTTTTGATTCTCTTCACGCACTTTGGCAATGACTGAGAGTTCAGCGTTATCAAAATAGTGGGTATAAGCGATGTTATTTGCTCCTATCTTACTATCATAATCAAATGGGTTATCTAACCAATCTTTGGTATTAAACACATCGGTATGGTTATAAAACTCCATCGCTCCCCAAAAGCGTGTGTTTCGCCCGATGAGTAGGTCACCATTTTCAAAGTTATGTTTGTAGTAGAGGTCATTGAAGTCAAAATAACGACGCTCTTTGTCATTTAGGTCATAGAGGGCTTTGAGGTTGGCTACTATTTTGCCATTTTCAAAACGCTGTTGCAGTTCAGCCTCTAACCTAAAAGCGTTTTCACTCTCTCTTTTCTCATTCATATCATGGTTGAGGTAAGAGGCTTCCATACCGATGTTACCTTTGTACTCTAGTCCATTACCCAGCAGTAGGGTCGGTAACACCGACCATAAAGAGACCATTATATATTGTTTCATTGTTTTAGTACCCTTTTATTAAACTCTTTGGCCGTCAGTCCCACTTTTATCTTGTCATCTTTCCAAATCAACACGGTAGATTTATCATTTTGATGGTTTTTCATAACTATTTTACCCACACGCCACACACCATCTACCTGTGTATACTCTGAAAAAATAGCCGTTTTAAGTAACTCTTTTTTACGGTCATAGTACTCCACTTGTTGCAGTAAAAAGCTAGTGCTATCTACCCAGCTAATCTGTTTGGTGTATCCTGAGTTTTTATCTTTAGGGATTCTAGTGCCTTTATAACACTTCACACCATTTAAATCAACTTCTTCAGATTCCCCCTCATAGGTAAACTTTTGGTAGTTCTGGTTTCCAATATCTTCATAAGAGAACTCCGACCCCATAAATGAACCCGATTTATTGCGACTGGCGATTCTTTTTACTCTTTTCAAAGCAGGGAGATACAACCACTGGTCATCATCACGGTCTATATGTTCATGGGTTAAGGTTTTGGTTCCTTTTACATCAGCAGGAGAGAGAAAAGTAGAGATGGTCATATCGCCATTTTCACCCTCTAGGGTTTTCATCTCCAAATCACGGGTACTCTGTTGACCATTGGCGTTGATAAGTATCATCTCCATATTGGCAGTAGAACTCTCAAATCCATCGGTAACCTTGTCAGCCTTTTTAGCAACTTCTATATTTTCTATCGCCATAAGTGTAGTGGCTGTGAGTAGGGTCGTTAGTATTAGTTTTTTCATTTTTTCAATCCTTTGTGTAGCGTGGGCATTCTTGCCCACGATGAA
>JAHZJZ010000001.1 GCA_022600655.1 Campylobacterota bacterium
TATATGCTTTTGTCATACTTGTTTCCTTAATATTATAATTAAAGGAAAAGAAAATAAATAAGTAAAACATATTTTTTTATAGGGAAAGCCCCGAAAATATTGTTTGTAGTTTAAATAAAGTTCTCTTCCTTACGCTGGTATTATCCAGTTCAAGTTCTACGGGATATGCAATTTTGCAATCTCAGCCATATGGCACCCCGAGAGACAAGCTAGTTTTAACATAGCAAAAATAATAAAAGACTTAAATTGTCTGATTTTTTTTAAATTGTTACAAAAAGTTTTATAAAGGTGTAAATAGTTATATTTTTTCTATAAAAGTTAAAAATTATTCTCTTCTACATTACTACTATGGAACAAATAGTATAAGTGCCATAGTAGTTTTTATAGGACTCAATATGTAATATTCTCCCCCATCCAAACCATATAAAGCTCTCTATAAAGCACTTTATAAAGTTCCAATTTTTCTCGTGAATGTATAGAAGCGTAGCACCGTAAAAAATATTGCTCTATCTCACGACTCAATTTAAACTCCACACAAACCGTAGCCAAATCAAAATACTTATCATTCACACCAGCAAACTCCCAATCTACAAGCGTCACTTTTTTAGTAAAAAAGATATTTCTAGGGTTTAGGTCATGATGACAAAGGACTAAATCTCTTTTATATTTTTTGAGTTTTAAGAGTGTGGCATTGGCTTTTTTATGTTTATATTTGAAATCTTTTTTGTGGTTATGAGGTTTTTTACGCACTCTTACTTTATGAAGTTTTCTAAGGGTTAGGGCTAGTTCTCTAAGCTCTTTTTTATTGAGGGTGAATTTATGCTCTCCTGTAGCAAACTCGGTAACCATTAGGTTCTGCTCGGTATCTAGTAGCAGAGGTTTAGGAGCCAACCCTTTTGTGTGGGCTTTTTTTTGTATGCTAAACTCAAAGGCTCGGTCAATATTTTGGAGTTTGAAATGTCTGACTAAGTAGGTATCTTTATCGGTTTGGGCGATATAGTTACTGTTGCAGTAGCCTTGATTTGCCAAGAGGGTGAGTCTGTAACCTTTGGCAAAGAGTGAATATCGTGTTAAGTCAATAGGCACGATACTCCTTACGCCACGAGTAGTAACCCCAAAAGGCTAAAACAACATAGAGTCCAAAAAGCACAACCGTAGCGTAGTATTCTGATTTGAAGTAGAGGTAGGTTCCTGCACTGTCAACCACTATCCAGTAGAGCCAGTTCTCTAAGACTTTGTTGGCTAACATCCATGTGGCTAGGACAGAGAAGGTCATTACAAAGGCATCTAGGTAGGCGAAGTTGGCATCTAAGTAGGTGTCGGAGAGGTAGCCTAAAATCACACTTCCTATAATACCACCGATAATCACCTTGGTATGTTGTGAAGTTGTATAGGTTGTAATGCTAAGTGCTTTCTCCTCTTTTCCTCCACGCCACAAGATAAAGCCGTAGATTGCCATTATCATATAGTAAAAGTTAAGCAGTGAAGAGGAGACCAACGCCCCCTCCCAAAACAAGATGGTATAGATGAGTGTGCCAAAAAAAGCAAAAAACCATGTCCATAGAGACTCTTTGGCTGCCAAAAGAACATAGGCGATACCAAAGGCGACGGCTATAAGTTCCCAGCCTGACATTAGAGCAAAAGCATCTATGATGGTTTTTAGACTAAACTCCATAGAGACCTTTTCGGTTATTTCCTACGAGTTTAAGTACAAATACAGAGTGAGGTATTTCATCAAATACCGATAGAATCTCTTGCTCTAAAAGTCGCATAATAGTATGGTACTCACCATGTACTTGGGTACTGAGTTCATTACGGACTACTTCAACGCTCTCTTCTTTTTCTAAAGCAGCGATGAAGGCTAAAATTGGTTGCTCATACCCTGCTTGAAGAGGGTAGAGGCTGATGTCTACTGAGATTTCCATTAGTAATCGTACCCCACTGTTAAACCAAAGGTTCTTGGGTTTCCTTGTTGGGTGTAGGTCTCTGTAATGTAGCCATTTCCAGGGTTGTTTCCAAAGCTTCCAAAACCTCGTACTTGGTAGTCGGCATCGGCTAAGTTTCTACCCCACAGTGTGGCTGTCCAGTTGTCATTAGTGTACTCTAAACTTGAGTTAATTAGTTTATATGCATCTGATTTTGCATTGTGTCGGTTTGAGAAGTAGTAGCCTCCTTTTCCCTCTACATTGGCTTTGAGTGTTAGGCTGTCGGTTAGCATCATATCTCCACCAACACTGTACTGATACTCTGGTGATTGAGCAGGGGCTCTTCCATTAACATTAAGCGATGCTGGGTTAGGGTCGCTGTACTCATCAAACTCGGCTTTGAGTATACCTACATTGGTAAAGAGTCTAAGTGTGTTGTTTGGATAGTAGTCTAACTCTGACTCAACTCCATAGTAGTGTGTTTTGGCTGCATTTGCCCAGTAGTCGGTAAAGTCGGTACTTCCATCCTCACGCACCTGTACCACTGAACTTTTAACCTGCTGGTCGCGTCGCTTTCCATAAAAAAGGTTCAGACGGCTGGTTAGTTTGTTGTCGTAGTGGTTTGAGTTTACCCCAAGGTCAAGATTCCAAAGCGTTTCAGTCTCATACTCTCTGGCATTGGCTGCAAGGGTGTTGTCGGCATTAACCCCACCTGGTTTGTACCCTTTTGAGAGGGTGCTGTAGAAGAGGGTGTTGGCATTGTGTTGGTAGTTAAGCCCTAGCTTTCCTCCGTTTAGTACCTCATGAGTATTGATAGCCACTGCATCAGAGTCGCTATATTCAGAGTCCCACTTCTCTACTCTTAGCCCTGTAATAAGGGTAAGCTTGTCACTTAAACTACTCTCAAGCTGTCCATAGAGAGCTTTGTTTTGTGTTCGGTATTCACTGCTGAATGGAGCCTCAAGGTAGGTGTAGTTTCGTGTTAAATCTTCATTAAACTGTTTGGCATAAACACCCACTGTCCACGCTGTGGAGCCACCAAAGATTTTACCAGCCTCATCAGAGACCAATCGCACATCCATATCGGTCTGCTCTCGCTCTCTTAGGTATTGGTCAAATGAGCTGTATGGCCAAAGCTCATCAGCAAATGCACCGACATATGACCAATCTTCATCGTAGCTGTACTCCATATCAGACTTACTGTAGCTAAGTCTACTCTCTAGGTGCATCTTTGGGCTAATAATCGAAGTCGCTTTAATCGCAAATGCATCTGTTTTTTGACTATCGGTTCCAGGCTGGTCAGCGTGTGAGTTTCGTGAGTTATCAAAGGTAAAGGCATCATACCCATTGTCGATGTCTAAATGCATTAGGTTCAAATCAATGGTATGCTCATCGGTAGCAAACCAACGCAGTTGTGCTTTGGTTGAAAGCTCATCAATGTTTTGGGTATCTTCTCTGTTTAGGTGGCTGTTCTCCATAAACCCATCAGAGCTGTTTTTATAGACAGAGATACGACCAATCAGTTTGTCCTCAACCAGTGTTCCCCCAAGAGCAGCCCCTAAGGCTTTGGTGTTGTAGTTTCCTACCGTTCCCTCAACATGAATCTCTGTCTCTTTGCTTGGTTCATTACTCTGAACATTAACAACACCTGCTAGACCATTGGCTCCATAGGTGGTTCCTTGAGGACCTTTGTGAACCTCTATCTGATTAACATCAAACATGGTAATACCTAAAGCACTCTGTGACATATCAACACCATCAACCATAATTCCTACCGATGGGTTAATTGGTGTCTGGAACTGACTTCGCTCTCCAATCCCTCTTATCTGAATATGGTGAGCCCGTGAAGCCCCTGAACTAAAGTTAACATTGGGTGTCTGACCAATCACATTTTCAAAGTTTTCTGAAGCTTTGTCATAGATGTTTTCTGAACCCACTACCGAGACGGTGTTAGAGGTTTCTGAAAGTGATTTGGCTCTAAAGTCACTTACGACAATGGGGTCAAGCTCAAGTGATGAGGCGTTACTCTCTGCCAAAGCAGGTGTCTGTGTAATCGCATAAGTTGCGATAAGCGATAGTGTTAGTTTTGTTGATTTCATTATTTTCCCTTGTAATAAAACTGTAGGGATAGAGGTTATTTATATTGTAGTTAGTACAAATTCTCTTCCCTACGCTGGAATTATCCAGTTCAAGTTCAACGGGTTTTCTCAGCTTTTTATCCTTTAGATAAGTAGCACCCCGAGAGACTGATTTTAGACTTATAACGGAAATAATCTGATAGTTACCTTAGTTAAAAATATGGTATGCTTTTAAAGTTTAAGGAGAACTGATATGAAATTTTTACTATTTTTATTGATAAGTATGACTTTACCCATTTATGCCAACCCAGTTGTAGTAGGATTTGAAAGCTTTTTACATCCAATTTTTCAGTTTTGTCTGTTTGGTGAGGCATTGGTTATTGCTTTAATGTTGACCAATCACCATTTCTACTTTTTTAAAACATTAATAACTTGGCATATTATTACATTTTTTACATTTGTTATTTTTTCAATTTTATTAATGGTAATAGGAGGAAGTAGTTCTGTCTCTTCTCAAATAGGCTCTATAGTTATAATTATTGTATTAGAGGTTTTTATTATTTATGTAGAATCAACATTTATTATAGATTTCTCAATAACTCAATTCTATTGTAAAGCCCCTAAAAAAATGTCTGCAAAAGAGGCATTTAAAATTTCACTTATTGGAAACTTGACTTCTATTTATATGGGAGTTATTGCTGGTTTCTCAGCAAGTTAAATACCAAAAGTTTAAAGTCTTTTGATGTATATCATAATATACAATATACTATAATTTTGTCTAGTACACTAAACAAAAGGAGCTTTCTTGATTGAGACTTAATGAAAAATTCGGGGGTCTGAATTATCATTTTTTCTTATAATTCAAAAGATAATCATCGACCATTTTCAACTTCAAACTTTTAGTAAATCCATTGTGAATTTTTAGCAATTTTTTCATAGGAGAAAAGACCCCA
>JAHZJZ010000294.1 GCA_022600655.1 Campylobacterota bacterium
AATAATTTGTATCAATAATATACTTTTTTAGATTGAATGAAAGGAAACAGATGAAAAATATAAAAATATCAATTATTGCACTGGTTGCATTAGGAAGTTTAGGACATGCAGGAGGAGATTTAACTCCTGTAACAAGCTATGAGACAGAAGATATCGTAATGGCGACAGAGGCTTTTGAAGAGGCAGTTGTTGTTCCAGCTGTTGAAGAACCTGTGTATGTAGCACCTACACCAGAACCTAAAGTGGTGGTTCCTGTCGTACCTATTCCTGTAACAGAAACAACAGAAGTAAGTTCTTCAAGCTCTTCAAATGGTTTTTATGCGGGTCTTGGTATTACAGGTGTAGCTTATGAGAGTAACTGTGATTGTAAAATTGGAGCTGGTTCAGAAGAGAATATTGCACTTCTTGGACGTTTAGGATACGACTTTAACCGATATATTGGTCTTGAGGCTAGAGGAATGAAAACTGTAGCCAATGGAGAAGGTGCAGAAGTTGAACATGTAGGTCTATTTATTAAACCAATGCTTCCAGTAACCAATGCCGCAAACTTCTATGCACTACTTGGTGCAGCAAAAACAACTACAACAGGAAACCTTCAAAATGTGGATGCTGAAACCTTAGCTGTAGGTGCAGGTTTTGAGTATGACTTATCATCACTTGATGATGGTCAGGGTGATGAAGAGAGAGGTATAGGTCTTTTTGTTGATTACGAAAGATTAGTAATGAAAGAAGATGCACCAGATTTAGATACTGTGAGTGCTGGTGTTACTTACGACTTTTAAGGAACGTTTGTTAGGCAAAGCCTAACAAACTCTATCTTCACATTTCTTATGTTTAAATCTAATTCTTTACGTTAAAACTTGCATCTCATAAAAGAACAAGCTATAATCAAAAGAAAGGATTTATCATGAAACTTATCGTTATGGCACTCTTTATTATCTCTTTTTTTAATGCTTGTGAAACAGGATATAAAGGGGAGTGTACCACAGAACCAATCACCGAGACAGAGTCTACATCTAACAATAAACCTGAACCTTATGAACCCAAAGCTGAGTATATAGAAGAAGGGTTGGCTGTTCAAACATTTGAGGGTGGTAGAGTAAGCGATGGGTTAGATATAGGAACCATTCGTGTTAGTCAAGAGAGTAACAGCTTACGTTTGGTTTTTGACAGCTATATGTGGAATCATGATAGTGAACATTTAGGTGAAAAGGTTACCAGTTCAGGAAGTTATACCTTTACTTATGACCCATCAAAACGATTAATTACAGCAGTTATTCAAGGATATCGTGGTTTCTCAGCAGATATGCCAAAGTTTTCAAGTAGCAGTTTAGTGGAGAAAATCTATTTTGATAACTATCTTGACGACAGTGGCTATAAGTTTCATATAAAACTACGTGATGATGCAACAGTAAAAGTATTTGATTTAAGTAATCCAGGGCGTATTGTCGTTGATATTAAACTCTTTTAATATATAATCCCATAAAAACAAAGGATTACATACCGTGAGTGATATTACCATATGGCATAACCCAAGATGTTCAAAATCGAGAGACTCTTTTAACCTTTTAGCTGAAAAAGGCATAGAGGCAGATGTAGTTAAGTACCTGAATGATGTTCCTACAAACGAGGAGCTAAAAGCTGTACTGAAAAAGTTAGGTATGGGTGCTAGAGAGCTTATGCGAACCAAAGAGGCTGTTTATAAAGAGCTAAATCTTGCTAGTGAGAGTTCAGAAGAGGCACTTATAGAAGCGATGATAGCCAACCCTAAACTGATAGAGCGTCCTATTATTATAAAAGGTGACAGAGCTGTCATTGGACGACCTATTGAAAAGGTTATTGAGTTAATTGGATAAGATATTTTGCAAAACTAGGAACCGATGGCTTTAGCCTCGTCATATTCGGGACTAAAGTCTCCGACTCCAAAGAGTTTTACAAGAATCCCATTAAATATTTGGAATAGATGGTGGTTGCTTACTGCTGTCTTTTGGGGAAGGAGAGGCAGGTTTTTCAACCTGCTCTTCAGCCCCACTGTTTGTTGTACTTGAACCACAAGCTGTGAACATTATTAAGAGTAGTCCTAAAATTATATAACGCATCTTCTCTCCTTTAGTTTGCTGTTGATGTGTTTAGTTCTTCAGTAATGACTGTATCACCTGCAAAGAAACTCACATAAGTTGTCTCATTCATATCAAAAATAAGCCCTCGATGTTCTCCCCATCCATTACTATTAGGATTGTCAATGGCATCATAAGCCACAAGGTCATCTTCTTTTATCTGGTAAATACCTAAGAAGTTAGAGGTTTTATAATCAGTGGTATAGTCACCATAAGAGCGATAAGGAAATGCAAATAGGTCATCACTGCTTCTGTAAGCTAGAGCCTTATGGTTATACTCAACTTCACTGCTGGTACTACTACTGTAGATAATGCTATCTAATGAAGTTGGATTGCCAAAGTCACTAATATCAAAAAGTTCAATTTTTAACCCTTGTAAAACACCATCACTATCAGCATCTCGACCAATACCTAAAAGTTTATCATCACCTACAGGGTGTAAGTAGGCAGAGTATCCATTGACCTCTAATTCACCAACCTTTTGAGGTAGTGTAGGGTCACTTAAGTCAATAGTATAGAGTGGGTCGGTTTGTCTAAAGGTAACTACATACCCTTTGTCACCCATAAATCGAACTGATTTAATGGTCTCTCCCTCTTTACCTAAACCACTTAATACACCTTGAATGGTTAAAAGTGCATCTTGCTCTTTAAGGGTGTATATACTGTTGTTCGTACCAGAGCTTCCCCATGAGAATCCCTCTGTCGTTGCAATACGTAAAATGTCACTGTATTCACTCAGTGCAAACTGATTAAGAGCATAACCATAAACGGAACCAATCCCCTTGTAGTTTAGTCCACTGTCAAGAGTAAACTTGTAGATGTTTGAACGCTCTTTATAGTTGTTAAAATCATAATAGATTGGGTACTGATTCGAAACCAAATAGAATGCTTTAGATGAAGCGTATTGCACAGAACTATATCCCATAAATGAATTACTCTGTTTGTAACTTCCATCTGATATGCTAATATTTGAAATAGTTGTCATCGTTGCAGACTGTTGATGTTTAGCTGGTGCATAGAGTTTTGATGGAGTGATAAGAGCTTGTTTTGCCATACTACTGCTCTCTATCTCAGGGGTCAAATCGGTAATCGTAACGCTTGGATTGTCATAGTCGTATCGGTAGTACTTGGTATCACTCTCTCTATGAAGATTATAACACTCAGCATACTTGCTATAGTCTCTTACTTCATAAGGATTATCAAAATACTCTTTACATGTCTCACTAGCCTCAACATAAACTTTTGGGTACTCTATGGTAAATTGAGGGGTAAAGTTACTGACTAAGTAGAGATTATCACCCACCACTCTTGAAGTTACCATATTGCCATCTACTTTAGTACTAGAGATATTATTTATATTTTCAATATCTGAAACATCAAAGATATCTACTAAAATTTGTTGTGTACTATCAGGGTAAGGCATACTCGTTGCTATCTCAGTATCACTTCCTTCTGCTATAGTGTAGTCTCCATAAATATTTGAGAGTACAACCAGTCTATTGTTAACCAAATAGAGAGAATCAATATATCGATTATCTTCAAATGTTATTTGATGAACAGCTTGGGTATTACCTGAAGCCAGTTCGCTAAATGAGGTAATATTAATCTGGTTGTTTTGATAATTCTCTTTAGAGGTATAAAATATGTTTGTACCATCATGTTTAACGATGTCAGATTCATCTACATCACTCTCTTGAAGATTGGTTCCTGTGGCATCTTTAGCTCCACTCTCTTCATTGGTATCTTGAGGAGTAGCTATAGGAGCAGAGGTAGGAGCAGGTGTGGGTGCAGAGTCAGAATCTTCCATGGTTGCTGCCATATTAACTTCTTCATCTACCATAGGAGTTCCCATAATCAATGGCTCAATCCCACAATAAGGACGCTGATAAATAGTCGCCATCTCTTTAATATAAGCTTCCATCTCCTCAGTTGTCGTAAAATTATGAAGTTTTGAAGCCTCTTGCATCACAGAGATATTGGTATCAGTAGAAGCTTTAACCCAGATACCATCTGAGTTTTTGATGTGTCCTAGTCTTGGAAAATCTTCTTGGGTTTGTTGTTCATCAAACAGTTCCCACTCTTGGTTTGGGTTATATTTCCAAACCGTCATCCCCTCAAATATATCAGCTGAGAGTACCGTATCAACAGGCAGAGAGATAAGGTTCCACCCCTCTTTAAGTTCAATGGTATCATTGGCAGAATTTTCATTAGAGGGAGCAGAAGAGAGTGAAGTGCTTGGAAGTGTCAACGCCCAATTTTCTTTACTTTTAACCCAAAAACCATGCCAGTTTTTAAGCGTAGTAAGTTTTGAGATATTTTGGTCATTTATTTTAGCTTGAATCGTAGCATCAGGTGAGTACCCAAGCCACTGCTGAGCAGTAGCATCATAGTGCCAAACCTGTTCAACATTTTGAGTAGTAAATTTCGATAAATCCTCTATAGCTGTACTAGACCCAATAAGCTGCCACCCTTTTTTTAGTAGCAGTACTGAATCAGCTAACAGTATAGAAGAGAAAAGTAGTGTTATTAGTAATATTTTTCTCATGATGTAATCCTTTTTTGTTTATCAGATTACCATTATAGTTAAAAAAAATGTATAAAAGATGTATACCTATTTAAATACTATCAAACCCCATATCATCACTAGGCTCTTTTCGGTTCTTCATATCACCTTGGGCTGCTTCTTGTTGGGCTTCTCTGACATATCGGTTGTATTTAGCACCACGCTCATCTAAAAAGGCTAACATCTTTTTTTGACCTAGTTTCTTGGCATAATCTTTGGTACTCATACCGTTACCATCTTGGTTATTGATGTTTGCACCATTATCGATAAGTATTTGAGCTATCTCCGTGTTGTTAAAACAGGCAGCTAAGATAATAGGAGTAATACCACTTTTTCTTGAAGTAGCATTGACATCTAACCCTTTGTCTATACAGAATTGAACCACATCAGCTCTTTTAAACTTAATCGCAATGTCAATGGCTCCTAGTCCATCATCATCTATCTCTTGAATATTACACCCATGTTTTAAGAGCATCTCTATGGCATCGAGTGATGCATATTTACGAATGGCATAAAAGAGAACAGGGGTATAGTCAGGGTCTTCTAGCCCGTACTCTATGCCCATATCTATTTGAGCAGTTAAATCAACACCTGTTTCACAAAGTTTTCTAATTTTTACAACGCTATCATTTTCAATAGCTTCCATAAGTTCATTCAGTCTATCGTTCATAATTCAGACCTTTTTTATCCTATTTATATCATAAAACCTTACAAGTGTATCTTAATCCAATTTGCAATATACTATTTTATGATGGAAAGTAACGAAAATAATAGTTTGATTGAGATTGTTGTTATTGAAGATGAAGAGGATATTTTAGAGTTAATAGAGTATCATTTGTCAAAAGAGGGGTATTCAGTAACAGGTTTTCTCTCAACGGAACATGTTGAACAGTTTTTGGAAGAGGAGTCAGTGGCACTTATGATTGTTGACCGAAACTTACCTAATGTTGAGGGGAGTGAGTTTGTTGCTTCATTACGTGACAGAGGGGAAAATGTACCTGTTATATTTTTAACAGCAAAAGATAAGGCTGGAGATATCGAAGAGGGGTTTTTACGAGGTGCCGATGACTATGTGACCAAGCCATTTAGTCATAAAGAGTTACTGCTTCGTGTCAAAGCAATTTTGAGACGTTCAGGAGTTAGTAGTACTACTAAGGTAAAATATAGAGATATTTTACTAAATATAGATGCCAATGAGGTAACTGTAAATCAAGAAAAAATAGAATTAACCCCCTTAGAGTTTAATCTTTTACATACATTTTTAAAAAATAGAGATAAAACGTTAGATAGAAGTTTTTTAATTGATGAGGTATGGCATGAAGATGGTGAACATATTAATGAAAAAACGGTTAATGTTGCCATACGAAGACTCAAAAAAAAGATAGACCCCAAAGAGACCAAAGAGTATATTAGCTCAGTTTGGGGCGTAGGTTATAGATTAAGTTAAAGGTATAAATAGCGTGATAGTTGTAAATTCAATTGAGGCATTGTTAGAAGTAAGTAAAAAGTTTAACGGAAGTGTGGGGTTTGTTCCAACAATGGGGGCTTTACATGAAGGTCATGTGACGCTTATTAAAAAAGCAAGAGCAGAAAATGACGCTGTCGTTGTTTCCATATTTGTCAATCCAACTCAGTTTTTAGAGGGTGAAGATTTAGATAAGTATCCACGTAAAGATGAAGCTGATAAAAAAATATGTGAACTAGCAGGAGTTGATGTTATTTTTATGCCAACAGCTGAAATGATGTATGAATCTGATGAGTTACGCATAGAGGCTCCTGCTCAAAGAGGATATGTTCTAGAGGGAGCCAAACGTCCAGGTCATTTTGATGGTATGCTTCAAGTGGTTATGAAGTTATTGAATCTAATTGCCTATAATAAACCAAGAGAGTTTAGAGCCTATTTTGGTAAAAAAGATGCTCAGCAGTTGGCATTGATAGAGCAGATGGTGCGTAACTACTTTATAAATGTTGAGATTGTCCCTTGTGATATTGTGCGTGATAGTGATGGTTTGGCACTAAGCAGTCGGAATGTCTATTTAAGTAAAGAGGAGCGAGTTAAAGCATTAACAGTTTCACGCTCACTTAAAAGAGCCTCTAAAATGGTAATGAAAAATGAGCTAGATGTTATGAAAATAATAGCTGAGATGTCTAATGTAATGTCAGAAGTAGAGATAGAGTATATTATTTTAGTCAATCGAAATTTTCAATCTATTCAAGAAGTTGAAATTGGGAATACCATTATTTTAGTAGCAGCAAAAGTTGGACAGACCAGACTCATAGATAACCTTTGGATATAAAGGTTATCATTTATCTTTCTTATTTTCTATCCATTTCGTAATAACTTTTGTTAATACAATAGCACCGACAAGAAGTAAGATAAAACTACCAGCTTTTAAGGCAATCTCTCCAAGTGTAAGGGTCATTTAGAACGCTTCCAGTTTTTTATTTTCAAGACGATAACGTTTGTTACAAAGTTTTGCCATATTATCATCGTGAGTGACCAGAACCATCGCTGCATTATGTTTTTGAATATATTCCAAAAGTACTTGCATAACTAAGATAGCTGTCTCTTTGTCAAGGTTTCCCGTAGGTTCATCGGCAAAGATAACTTTAGGTTTTTTACTCAATACCCTAGCGATAGAGATACGTTGTTGTTGTCCTCCTGAGAGTTCACCAATCTTCTGCTCCATAGTCTCTTTAATCTCTAAACGCTCTAGTAAAGCTTCATCAATCTCTTCTCCTGAGAGTAGGGTTGCAATCTCTAAGTTCTCAATCGCTTTCATCCCTTTAAAAAGATAGTGTGCTTGAAAGATAATACCCAAATCGTTACGACGGATACTTTCGATATTTTCTTCGTGAAGCTCATAGAGGTTTTGATCTAAAAGTATTACTTCTCCTTCATTAGGATTGGTAAATGTAGAGAAAATATGAAGAAGGGTTGACTTTCCACTACCACTACGACCAAGTATCGCAATGCTCTCTTTTTCATAAAGTTCAAAGTCTATATCTGAAAAGAGTTGATAGTCAAAGGAGTGAGCAATATTAGTTGCTTTAAGAAGGGGTGTGGACATCAATTATCCTTTCTGTTTGTAGCGTGGGCATTCCTGCCCACGAAATTAGGGGTAGTTTATTAAGCCATCTGCTTTGCAACTTCTGCTGCAAAATCTTCTTCTACAACTTCAATACCTTCACCAACTTCAAGTCTAATAAAGTCAGTAATAACAGCTTTTCCACCAGATATTTTTTCAATATGCTGTGCAACAGTAACACTGTCATCCATAACATATTTTTGGTCTAGAAGTGCAAGTTCTTGGTCTAGTAAAGTGTTGTCAGAGATAAATCTTTCAACTTTACCAGGAACGATTCTGTCCCAAATTTTTTCTGGTTTACCTTCTGCTTTGAGTTCAGCTTCGATAGCTGCTTTTGCTTCAGCAATAACTTCATCAGTTAATTGTAATCTACTTACATAAGCAGGAACATTTTTAAGAGGTTTTCCAAGTCTTACTAACTCTTCATTCTCTTTTTTAACTTTTTCAATTCTACCAGCTGTTTCAGAAGCAACAAATTCAGCATCAAAATCTTCATATGAAAGTGTACTTGGAGACATTGCGGCAGCATGCATAGCAACATTTTTAAGTTCAGCTTTTACTTTTTGGGCTGTTGCTACATCTTCACACTTTGCAGCAAGAAGAACAGCTACTCTGTTGTTTGCATGAACATAACCATTAATAGCAACAGTCTCATCATCAGAAGCAACCATACCAGCTCTTCTTACTACTAGGTTTTCACCGATTGTAGCAATTTGAAGTGATAAGTAGTCAGCAAATGATTGACCTTCAATGTCAGAAGCATTAACTGCTTCTGCATCAGCAAGGTTATTATCAAATGCATGTTTTGTAATGTTTGCAACAACAGCTTGAAAAGTTTCATTTTGAGCAACAAAGTCAGTTTGAGAGTTGATTTCAACAATAACAGCTTTATTATCAGCAACCTCTATAGATACAACACCTTCAGCAGCAACTTTACTCGCTTTTTTAGCCGCAGCACCAAGACCTTTCTCTTTTAGCCATGCAACAGCCGCATCAAAATCACCATCAGCAGCTGATAATGCTTTTTTACAATCCATCATACCAGCATTGGTAGTCTCTCTTAGTTTTTTGATATCTTTTGGTCCAAAGTTTGCCATGCTTATGCTCCTGCTAATTCTTTTGCTTCTGCAACAGCTTCAGCTTTTACTTTAGCAGCAGTTGCTTCTTCTTCTGTCATTGCAGCGATTTGTGCAAATGTTGTAATACCTGCAGCATAAAGGTTGTCTTGACCAACTTTACCGATTCCTGTAAGTTTAGTTAATTCATCTTTGTTAGATTCACCTTCAGCCACTGCTTCAGCTACAACTTCTTTTACTTCTTCTTCTGTAGCAGTCTCTTCAGCTTGTGCTGTCATTGCTTCAGCCAATTCAGCATCTACAGCTGGTGCGTCAGTTGCATCTTCACCTTGGTTTTCAGCCAGTTGAGCTTTACCTTCGATAATCGCTTCAGCCATCTCTTTACAGAAAAGGTTGATTGATCTAATCGCATCATCGTTTCCTGGGATTGGGTAGTCAACTACATCTGGGTCACAGTTTGTGTCTAGTGGTGCAACAACTTTCATTCCCATTCTTCTAGCTTCTTTAACAGCAATATGCTCTTTAACCGCATCGATAACAAACATCATGTCTGGAAGTTGTTTCATATGTCTGAAACCTTCTAGGTATGCATTTAATTTTGCTTTTTTTCTGGTTAACATTAATGCTTCTTTTTTAGTTAAAAGCTCAAGTTGACCATTTTCTTCCATCTGCTCAATGATTTCAAGCTTTCTGATAGATTTTTTCATTGTTGGGTAGTTTGTTAACATTCCACCTAACCATCTTGTAGAAACGTAAGGCATTCCACATCTCTCAGCATGCTCTTTAATAGCAGATCTAGCTTGTTTTTTAGTACCTACGAAAATCATTGTTTGACCTTCAGCAGCTGCTTCTTTAACTACATTGTATGTATATTTAAAGTATCTAAGAGTTTTCTGTAAGTCAATAATATAAATATTTTTTCTCTCACCGAAAATGAATTTCTTCATTTTTGGATTCCATCTTCTTGTTTGGTGACCAAAGTGTACACCACACTCTAGTAAGTCTTTCATTGTTACCATATTTTGCTCCTTGCAAATAATTAAAAATAGGTTTATAGACTGTCGTCTTTTAGGTTTGTACCTCTGTAGCCATCAACACTCAATGTGCAACCTGTCAAGGAATAACTACATGAGAATTTGTCTGTAGATTTTACAAACGCGTGATTATAGCTGAAAGTTGTTTAAGAGATGGAATATTTTTGAAAAAAACATACGTTATTGAACGAAAAACTACAGAGTTATCAAAAGTGATACATCAAAAGAAAGTTTTGCTAAAATACTTTCAAAAAACAGGGAACATAGGTAGAAAACATATGAAAACAAACAAACTATTGCTCTGGATGCAGGTTATTACGATTTTACCGTTAACTCTTTTTTTATTGATTTATTCAAAAAGTGATGCCTTTACACTGTTGGTCTCTTTTGCAGCTGGGGGTCTTCTATCTCTTGTTGCTTATAATATTTATCGATATATTAAAGGTCGAACTATTATTCACTACCCTCTGGTTATGGTTTTGATGTTAAGTTTTTTTCTTTATGCTATAACGGGACTAGGAAGTAAAGAGGCACCACAAGCGTTTGAGAGCTTTAAAACCAATAGTGGTGCTGCAACATTTACGTTAGAAAAACCCAGTCAGATTGATAAGTTTTGTTACTATGTAGGTATCGATAAGACGGCAAGTTTTTCATTAGAATATTTAGACCAGCAAAAATGGAAATCACTCTATAGTTATGAAGAGAAGTTCCCCTTTTCATTTCGCTGGAAGTGTCAAGATATTAATGTTACGGCTTCACAGTTACGTCTTCGTGTTACCAAAAAAGAGTTGATGTTGGGTGAGGTACGTTTTACGCACAATGAGGTGCCTATAGCTATTAAGGCAAATAAATCTATATTGACAGATAATCCTGAATTAACAGTTGATACAAGCTATTTTGGAGGAATGTTTTTTGATGAGATATATCATGGTCGAACAGCATATGAGTTGATTCATGGACTAGCAGTTTATGAAAATACCCACCCTTATCTTGGAAAAGTCTTAATCTCTTTGGGGATTGAGATGTTTGAAATGACACCTTTTGGTTGGCGATTTATCAATGTGGTGTTTGGTCTCTTTTTTATTATTGTGGCTTACTACTTCTCTCTTTTACTCTTTAAAAAACCTCTTTTTGCCTTTTCTGGAGCATTTATAGTGACTTATAGTTTTATGCATTTGGTACAGGCACGTATTGCACTGATTGATACCTTCGGTGTATTGTTTGTTTTTA
The DNA here is from genome assembly GCA_022600655.1 of Campylobacterota bacterium. GTDB lineage: Bacteria > Campylobacterota > Campylobacteria > Campylobacterales > Sulfurovaceae > UBA1140. The sequence goes on from JAHZJZ010000294.1 coordinate 11,110, forward strand.
TATCCTACTATTTTCTATATCGTTTTCTTATTAAACAAAAACTCTCTTTACTGTGGGTTAGTGGGATATTTTTTGGCTTGGCAAGTGCAGTTAAGTGGTCAGCTGTTTTTGCTTCATTGGGTTTTGTTTTTATTGCTATTTATCTACTTATAATTAAATACCCTCTAGAGAAGCGTTTTGCTGGTTATCGATTGATTTTGTATGGAGTTATCAGTTATATTGGTATAGCGTTAATAGTATATACATTAACCTTTTTTGATATCTATATGAGAACAGGTAATTTTCAAGATATTATTAACTATCAGATTAATATGTTTAATTACCATGCAGCAGCAGTCAAACCACATGCTTATAGTTCAGTTTGGTGGAGTTGGATATTTGACTTTAGACCGATGTGTTACCATCGAAATAACCATGGGTTGATGCATCAATCTATTACAATTTTAGGAAACCCTGCAATTTTCTGGACAGGTATTGTGGCGATACTCTATCTTGTTTATGTTAGTATAAGAAAAAGAGTATTAGAGTCTGGGTTTATTCTATTGGCATTTTTAGGGATGTATCTACCCTATATGTTTATAAGCCGTCCGATGTTTATCTATCACTTCTATTATGCTGTACCGTTTATGATTTTGGCTGTACTCTATATGTGGAGAGATTTAATAGAGTACTCTTCAAAGTTTTACATACTTTTTTTCTTGTATCTGTTGATTGTGGCAGAACTTTTTTTACAGTTTTATCCTGTATTGAGTGGTTATGAAGTCTCAAGAGAGTATGTCGTTAATTATTTGATTTGGTTTAAAGGTTGGTGGTTATGAGAATTAAAAGTAAAGGGGAAGTAGGAATGAAATTAGGAATAGTAATACCGTGTTATAATGAAGAAGAGGGCTTAGCTGAGACAACCAAAAGATTGCAAACGCTACTTGAAGAGATGGTTGAGTTAGGTGAGATATCACAAGAGAGTTTTGTCTGTTATGTGGATGATGGAAGTAGAGATACTACTTGGGAGTTGATTGAAAAATTTACAGAAGAGTCTGAATTTTTTAGAGGTATTAAACTCTCAAGAAATTTTGGACATCAAAATGCACTTATTGCAGGGTTGATGCAACTCAAAGAGGAGGCTGATGCCTTAGTCTCTATGGATGCAGATTTGCAAGATGATATATCTGTGGTTAAAGGGTTTGTAGAGAAGTATAAAGAGGGGTATGAGATTGTTTATGGTGTACGAGATGACCGAACAAATGATACGAACTTTAAGAGAGGAACAGCAGAGTTTTTTTATAAGTTCCAAAGCTTTATGGGTATAGAGAGTATCTCTAACCATGCTGACTATAGACTTTTAAGTCGTAAAGCACTACAAGCACTTGCTGACTTTAAAGAGGTTAATCTCTTTATTCGTGGTATTGTTCCTCTTATAGGGTTTCGCTCTTGTAGTCTCTACTATACACGTGGTGAGCGTTTTGCAGGAGAGACCAAGTACCCTCTGAAAAAGATGCTTCTCTTTGCTCTTGATGGAATTGCTTCTTTCTCTGTGATGCCACTTCGTATTATTACTATAGTAGGATTTTCTATTTTTATGTTCTCACTACTCATGATACTATGGGTTGTTTTTGAAAAACTATTTTTAGGAACAACCATTCAAGGTTGGTCATCGATGATGATTTCGATCTACTTCATCGGAGGTATTCAGGTGATGAGTATAGGGATTATTGGAGAGTATGTAGGAAGAATTTTTCAACAGAGTAAAGGGCGACCTCGTTATATTATTGATAAAGAGATTTAATGTTTGGAGAGTTTGTTAGGTATAACTTGGTAGGTATTGTCAATACACTTGTAGGATTTTCAATTGTCTTTGGTTTGATGTTTATGGGTATGGAGCCGATACCTAGCAATATGATAGGTTATGCTATTGGGAGTGTGGTCTCTTTTTATCTTAATTCCAAATATACTTTTAAAGCAACAGAAAATAGTTTAGCTCAAGCTGGTAAGTTTTTTATGGTACTGGCTCTGAGTTACTTGTTAAACTATATCACTTTACAATGGCTTTTAGCGTTTATAAACCCCTATATGGCACAACTTTTCAGTGCGATTGTCTATACACTTAGCTCTTTTGTTTTGGCTAAGTTTCTTGTTTTTAAGGAGTCTTAGCATGTTAAAAAAAATACTATTGATGGGTGTGATGTTAGCTTTAGGGGTTCTCTACTATTATACGATTACTGTTAACATTATCTTTGAGCATAAAGGTTCAACAGTTAAACTGGTTTCTCATATTCCTCAAACCATAAAACTTCATGTTGTACGCATTAATCAATCGGCATCATTAACCTGTAATGGTGTCAATATAAAGTTTATTAATCAAAAAAAACCAGACTATTTTTATCATGGTGAAGAGGAGCTTATTATATCACTGCATCGTGGGGAAAACCAATGTAAATCAGAAGCATTAAAGTTAACGATGAAACAGAAAATTAGTATGGTTGATTTTATGGTTCTTTTCCTTTTATGGGGAGTACCGATATATGTGATTATCTATACTCTGTTTATAGGAATACTCAATAAAATAAGGAGCCAGTTTCATGCTTAGAACCATAATGAGTCTACTTCAGAACCGATTGATATGGATAGTTCTTATATTAGGCGTACTCATACGAATACTCTATTTTCAAAAGTTTGGTATTATGCTTTTTCAGCATGATTGGCATGGACATATAGAGTTGATTAAGTATATGGCTGAAAATCGTGATATTCCTGCCATCCCCAATAAAGGTTGGGAGTACCCTCAGCAGTCACTTTACTATATAATTACTGCTACACTTTATGCAGTTTCTTCTAGTTGGGGATTTAGTGAACAAGAGGCACTCTATGGCTTAGGATACTTCTCTCTTTTTTGTTCTTTTATCTTTTTAATATACGGTTATCGTTTATTACAACTACTAACATCAAGCAGATGGGTTCAAACTGTTTCCATGACCTTTCTAGCACTGACCCCCTCTTTAGTCTATATGAGTGCAAGAATCAACAATGATGTTCTCGTTATGGCTCTCTCCTCTATGGCTCTCTTCTATACCGTTAGAAGCTATCAGCATGGGTTTCAAAAGGGGTTTTATATTGCTTTGTTGAGTGTAAGCCTACTCTTTTTAACTAAAGTTTCATCTGCTTCCATAGAGCTATTTCTGTTTGCTCTGTTATTAATTTCCTATTTTCAAGTTAAACAGTCAGAGTTGAAACTACTTAAAAAACAGCTTTTTATATATGGTTTAGTAGGCGTTTTTCTACTCTCGATGACCCTATGGAGGCTCTATGTACCATTAGAAGAGAGTTTTTATATGGTCAACAGTACAGAGTTTCCTAAACAGACACTAGAGGTACTTGATAGTAGTTACTTTGGTACGTTTCATTTTTATGACTTAATCACAGCGGGACAGAGTCATGTTTTTGGTGAAGATAGCGTAAGACACTCTTTTTTAACATATCAGTATGGGACAATGTTTTTTGGAGAGTTTGATTATGCATTCTTTTGGAATAAAACAGAGTTTTTACCGATTGTTATGCAGGGTATGTTGCTTTTTGGGTTACTATATATAATGGGGTTTATAGGGTATTTAATTCATTTTTTTAAAGAGAAGATGGTTAATAAAATACTCTTTGGTGTATTGTTGATTAATTTGATGTTAATTTTAAAGTTTATTTTCTCTTATCCTTCTGTTTGTAATACTGACTTTAGATATTTTGTAAGTTCATTTATAATCTTTGCATTGGTCTTTGCTCAAGGGTTATACTATCTGAGCAGTTACTATAAGATAATCAGAGATGTTTTTACTATGTTGGTTGTGGGGCTAGTTTTGATTGAGTTACTGTTTTTTTATGGATTAATGATGTAGAGAGAAGACAAGGCAAAGCCTTGTCTCTTAGATTAACATGAATAAGTAGTTTTAAACTCAAATCCTGTAGGTCTTGCCTCATCTTCATGAACTTGGCTTTGGAACATATAAAGTCTATAAGCGTTGATAAACTCTTTAGTCATAACAGGTTCTAAGAATTCGTAATCACTTCTAAGACCTTCAAGTGCTTCTCTTAAAGTTCTTGGCATTTGAGGAATGTTTTGCTCTTTAATCTCATCAAGTGTAAGCTCAAATAGGTCGATATCCATTGGTCCAACAGGTACATCAGCATTTTTAATACCATCAAGACCTGCCAACATAAGTACTGCAAAACAAAGGTAAGGACATGCTGTTGAATCTGGGAATCTAGTCTCAATTCTAGTAGCCATCTCACCTGAACCATAAGGGATACGACAAGCAGCCGAACGGTTTTGGCTAGAGTATGTTAAGATACTTGGAGCTTCAAATCCAGGTACTAATCTCTTATATGAGTTTGTACTTGGGTTGGTAAATGATGAAACAGCACCTGAGTGTCTAAAAATACCACCAAGGTAGTTAAGTGCCATTGGGCTTAAGTTTGCATACTCACCCTCTTTATAGAATAGGTTTTTACCATCTTTCCAGATTGATTGGTGTACATGCATACCGTTACCGTTATCACCATATAGTGGTTTTGGCATAAATGTTGCAGTTTTACCATTGAGGTGTGCAATCATCTTAACAACATACTTGTACTTCTGTACATTATCAGCAGCCTCTATAAGTCCACCAAATTTGATACCAATCTCACCTTGTGCTTGTGCAACTTCATGGTGACCTAACATTACAGTTAGACCTACATCTTCCATTACTTGCATCATCTCTGCACGAAGGTCAACCATTGTATCTGTTGGCATTGTTGGGAAGTAACCACCTTTTGTTCCTGGTCTGTGACCCATGTTACCCATCTCGTATGATGTATCACGGCTCCACTCACCCTCTTCAGACTCTACTCTGTATCCAGTTGTATTAATCCCTGACCAGATTTTTACATCATCAAAGATAAAGAACTCATTTTCTGGACCAAAGAACGCATCATCACCAACACCAGACTCTTCCATATATTTTAAAGTCTTTTTAGCAATAGATCTTGGACATCTCTCATAGAGGTCTTCTTTATAGATATCATAAACATCACAGATAACAATGATTGTGCTATCAGCTGTAAACGGGTCAAGGAATGCTGTTGGAACATCAGGTTTAAGTATCATATCTGATTTTTCAATTGGTTGCCAGTTTTCGATTGAAGATCCATCAAACGGAAGACCTGCCTCCAATAGACCAGCATCTACTGCACTCATTCTGTAGCTGATGTGATGCCAAGCACCTTTGATGTCTGTAAATCTAAAGTCTACAAACTCAACTTCATTATCTTCACAGAATTTAAAAAACTCATCTACATTGTTTACAAATTTACCCATTTGTTTCTCCTAAAATTTAAAATTCCTACCATTGTAACGGAAACTTTTTGAAATACATAGCGTTTTATGATTAAAAAGTAATCAATTTTTGCTGTCGCTGTTCAAAAGTAACAGCTTGTGTATATCCTACACGTTTTGCAAGTTTGGTAACTTCATAGATCG
>JAHZJZ010000295.1 GCA_022600655.1 Campylobacterota bacterium
ATGCACCATTAAGAATATATCTACCTTTTGAAGCAGCTGGTTTTGCCTTATTGATTACTTCCATAAAGCTTTTAAAATTTTCTTCAATTTTTTCAGATCCAAAACTTACTTTACCAATACCAGCGTGGATGTTTCCTTTTTTATCAACTCTAAAGTTTACTTTTCCACCTTTAGCTTCAGTAACAGCTTTAGTAACATCCATGGTTACTGTACCAGTCTTTGGGTTTGGCATTAAACCTTTTGGACCAAGTATTCTAGCTACTTTACCAAGTACACCCATCATATCAGGTGTTGCAATAACGGTATCAAAGTTAATGTTACCCTCTTTAATTTGGTCGATAAGCTCATCATTTCCAACAAGGTCTGCACCAGCAGCTTTTGCTTCATCTGCTTTTGCATCTTTAGCAAATACAGCTACTCTAACAACTTTACCTGTACCGTTTGGAAGGATTACTGATCCTCTAACCATTTGATCAGCATGTCTTGGATCAACATTTAGATTTAATGCTACTTCAACAGTCTCATCAAATTTTGCTGACTTTAACTCTGGAAGAAGTGTGATTGCTTCATCAACAGAATATTTTTTTTCATTCTCTATTTTATCTAAGAGCGCTGCTCTTTTTTTACTTATTTTTTTTGCCATTTATTTCTCCACGATATAAATCTCCCACTTCAATAGTGGTAATTCTAAACACCATTTTGGTGCAAGCAGGTATTACTCAGTAATATCAACACCCATACTTCGACATGTACCCATAATAATCTTAGCAGCCATCTCTTTATCATCTGTATTTAAATCAGCGATTTTTTGCTCTACGATCTCAGCAATTTGAGCTGTAGATAATGATGCAACTTTATTTTTAAGAGGATTATCTGAACCACTTTTAATATTTGCTGCTTTCATAATAAGCTCAGATGCAGGTGGTTGTTTAGTTTCAAATGTGAAACTTCTGTCTGCATATACTGTAATTTCAACTGGAACTTTGAATCCCATTTTATCTTTTGTCTTTTCATTAAAAGCTTTACAAAACTCCATAATGTTTACACCACGTTGACCTAGTGCAGGTCCTACTGGTGGTGATGGATTTGCCTGACCAGCAGGAATCATCAATTTGAACTTTTCAGTTACTTTTTTTGCCATCATTGTCTCCTTAGATTAAATAGTAATTTATTTTTAGATTAAATAAAAACTTCAGTAATAAAAATTATTTAATTTTTATTACTGAAGCTTTTGAGCTTCAGTTTTATATAATCTTCTCTACTTGAGTATAAAGTATCTCAACAGGTGTATTTCTACCAAAAATTGAAACATTCAATTTTAACTTTCCATGGTCAAGATCATACTCTTCAACCATACCTGTAAAGTTTGCGAATGGACCATCAATAATACGTACCATTTCGCCATTTTCAAAGTCAACTTTAGGTCTAGGAGCTGATTTCTTCTCCATTTTGTCTAAAATAACTTTAATGTCTGCATCACTTAAAGGTGTGGCTGTTTTTCCCTCACCAATAAATCTTGAAACACGTGGAAGACTTTGAACTTTATGCCAAAGACTGGTGTCTAAATCAACTGATGCAAATACATACCCTGGATAGAGAGTTCGTTCTGTAATCTTCTTCTCTCCATTTTTAACCTCTATAACCTCTTCAGTAGGAACGATAATACTATCTACTTGATCTTCTATACCATGTTCTATAGCTAGAAGTTCAATACCTTTTTTTACAGACTGTTCACTACCTGAATAAACTTGAATTGCATACCACTGAAATGCCATGTTAGCTTCCCACTGCTGCTGTAACAATTCCAGACATCAACATATCTACAAGTGCTAAAAAAATTGATATAACAGTCACAACGATAAAGACAGCAACAAATGCTTGTCTAACTTGTACTTTTGTCGGAAATATAACTTTTTGAATTTCTGCTTTAACATGTGTAAAATATGTTGTTAATTTTTCCATTTGTAATTACCTTTTAATTATGGCAGGCCAAGAGGGACTCGAACCCCCGGCACCTGGTTTTGGAGACCAGTGCTCTACCAACTGAGCTATTGGCCTAAGAATAAGACACTATTTCAATTAATTAAAACAGTGTAAAAAAGAGAAACTGATTAAAGCTTCATCTCTTTATGTGTAGTGTGTTCTTTACACCACTTACAATACTTTTTTAAAGCAAGTTTTTCAGTAGTGTTTCTTTTATTCTTAGTGGTGTGATAGTTTCTTCGTGTACACTTTTCACAACCTAAGTGAATTGTTTCTCTCATTGTTTCTCCTAAAGAATATTAGAAAAGGAGTGACTCCTCTTCTAATTATTGCTACTCAATAATTGCTGCAACTTTACCAGCACCAACTGTTCTACCACCTTCACGGATAGCGAACTGAGTACCTTGCTCAAGAGCAACTGGGTTGATAAGCTCAACAGTAATAGTTACGTTATCACCTGGCATAACCATCTCTGTACCTTCAGCAAGAGTAATTGAACCAGTAACATCTGTTGTTCTTACATAGAACTGTGGTCTATAGTTGTTAAAGAATGGAGTGTGTCTACCACCCTCTTCTTTTGTAAGTACATAAACTTCAGCTGTAAATTTAGAGTGTGGAGTAATAGAACCTGGCTTACAAAGTACCATACCTCTCTCAACTGCATCTTTATCGATACCTCTAACAAGAACACCACAGTTATCACCAGCTTCACCACAATCCATCTCTTTACGGAACATCTCAACACCAGTTACAGTTGTTTTTTGATTATCTCTAATACCAACGATTTCAATCTCGTTACCAACACATACTGTACCTCTGTCGATTTTACCAGTTACAACTGTACCACGACCTTGGATTGTAAAGATATCTTCGATTGGCATCAAGAAGTCTTTATCTGTTTCTCTTACTGGCTCAGGAATATACTCATCAACAGCAGTCATAAGCTCAATAATTTTTTCTGACCACTCACCAAGTGTACCAGATTTTGCCTCTTCAAGTGCTTGGAATGCAGAACCAGCAATGATTGGAGTGTCATCACCTGGGAAATCGTACTCAGAAAGAAGTTCTCTAACTTCCATCTCTACAAGCTCTAACATCTCTTCTTTATCTTCATCATCAAGTTGATCTTCTTTGTTTAAGAAAATAACGATGTAAGGTACACCAACCTGCTTAGAAAGAAGGATATGCTCTCTAGTTTGAGCCATTGGTCCATCAGTAGCAGCAATAACAAGGATAGCACCATCCATTTGAGCAGCACCAGTAATCATGTTTTTAACATAGTCGGCGTGACCTGGACAGTCTACGTGTGCGTAGTGTCTTGAATCTGTCTCATACTCAACGTGAGAAGTAGCAATTGTAATTCCTCTTTCTCTCTCTTCTGGAGCATTATCGATTTGATCATAATCCATTAATTTTGAATCATTTTTAGTAGCAAGAACAGCTGTGATTGCAGCAGTCAATGTAGTTTTACCGTGGTCAACGTGACCAATTGTACCAATGTTAACATGTGGTTTGGTTCGTTCAAATTTTTCTTTAGCCATCTGTTTCTCCTAAGTTTGTGTTGTAAAATTCGCTGATATTATATCAGAAATATCTATGTATTGCTTTAATACCATAACAATATGGACAAAACTACTATCATTTTGTAAATTCTAAACATAAATGATAATACTTTTGTCCATACATCGTTCGGTGGAGCCCATAGTGAGACTTGAACTCACGACCTCTTCCTTACCAAGGAAGTGCTCTACCCCTGAGCCATATGGGCGACTATTTTAAAGTACGCTTTATTTTAATTTTATAAAATTTTATGATTGTTTTAACTTGAGTCTTAGTAATGTGAAGTAATAAATATAAAATTTCACATCAGCTCCCAGATTCTGATACCATGGAGCGGGAGACGGGACTCGAACCCGCGACCCTCAGCTTGGAAGGCTGACGCTCTAGCCAACTGAGCTACTCCCGCGTCTAAATATCTAAATATAACATGGTGGTGAGTGAAGGATTCGAACCTTCGAAGACATAGTCAGCAGATTTACAGTCTGCCCTCGTTGGCCACTTGAGTAACTCACCGATTGTCTTGTTATATTGTTTTTCTGGTCAAACACTGATAAAATTTTAATGGAGCTGATGAAGGGACTCGAACCCCCGACCTGCTGATTACAAATCAGCTGCTCTAGCCAACTGAGCTACATCAGCACCATTCATTTAAAGTCATTCTTTAAATGGAGTCGCATTATAGACAAAAATTAAATTGATGTCAAGGGTTTTTATAAAAAAAATAAAAATTCTTTGAAATTTGCTATAATTCATTAAAAACAAGGTTATTTCATGAAAATCCTTTTAGCTCCTAGTGAAACTAAAACCCATGGTGGTAGCGAAACGTTCAATATAGAAAATTTAATTTTCCCTAAACTAAATCCCGTACGAAAACAACTTTTACATCACTATATAAATACTATTCAACAAAAAGACCCTTTAAAACTCTCTAAAATGTTTGGATTAAAAAAAACCAAAGATATTGAGTATCACACTAAAGATATTGTTCATGAGTTAGCCATGAAAGCAATAGAGCGTTATACAGGTGTTGCTTTTGATTACCTCGACTACAAACACTTAGATAATGATGCTAAAAACTATATCGACAATAATGTAGTACTCTGTTCAAATCTTTTTGGTTTTTTACGTGCTGATGATATGATTCCAGAGTATAGACTTAAACAAGGAGAGATGGTTGGTGAGTTAAAACCAGAAAA
>JAHZJZ010000296.1 GCA_022600655.1 Campylobacterota bacterium
AGTACACGTTCAATATCATAAATAGCACTTTTAAAACGTTCATCTCTAGGGTACTCATTTCGACTAGGAAAATAGTGGTGGAGTATTTTTAAGTTTTTAATCTGCTCATTAGCATAAGCTGAGAGCGTCGTTTTCTGATTAGAAAACATAAGCTTCTCTTGACTCTTATAGTAAAAACTACTCAAAATAACCACCAGTATGACAACAAGAAAAATATAAAGACTAAGAAAGCGTACTAATGATTGTTTCTCATTACTACGAAGTAAACTTGTATCCCTGTTTTTTGATGCTAACAATTCTATCCTTACCTATTATCTTACGAATGTTTTTAATGTAGGTTCGTAGAGCTGTGTCACTTGGATCTTCATCAAAATCCCACAACTCTTTATATATTCTATCATGAGATATCACTTCATTAGGGTGTTTCATAAAAAGTTTGAAAAGAGCTGACTCTTTATTTCCTAATGTTTGGGCATTACCCTGAACTAAAAGCTCATTAGACTTGGTATTGTATTCAATCCCCTCACCTAAAGAGATTATATCGGCTGCCTCATGAAAAAAACCTCGTCTAAGCAAGGTCTCTACTCTAATCTGCAACTCTTTTAAGACAAATGGCTTTCTTATGTAGTCATCACAACCACTCTCAAAGCCTCTCTCTAAATCGTCAATACCATCTAAAGAGGTAATAAATATAGTCGGTGCAAGTACACCATTGTCTCGTGCCTCTTTAAGCAGTGTAAATCCATCTATACCAGGAGTGTTGACATCTAAAAGCAATAAATCATATTTGCTCTCATAAAGTTTATCTTGTGCTTCATATCCATCATAGGTACTGTCAACACTATAACCTTCATCTTCTAAAAAGTCTGTAACGGTATCGTTTAGATTAGCATCATCCTCAAGTAGCAATATTTTTGCTTTTGACATTATCTGCTCCTAATTATATATACTATGCAAACTGCTTTGCCCAATTTATTAAACGTTGTGCACTCATAGCACCTGAAAGACGTTCAACCTCTTCTGTTCCCTTAAAAGCAACCAAAGTAGGAATACTCTGTATACCATATAAAGCACCTAACTCTTGATGATCTTCTGTATTAACTTTTAAGAACTGAGCCTGTAGAGGAATTGCCAATGCAGCCTCTTCATACGCAGGTGCCATCTGTATACATGGTCCACACCAAGGAGCCCAAAAGTCAACAATAACAGGAATCTCACTGTTTACCAATACATGCAAAAGATCCTCTTTATCAACCTCAATAGGCTTTGAATCTAACAGTGACTCTTTACAGTGCCCACAGTTGGCTTTTGCATAACTCTCTTTTTTAGGTATCTTATTTACTTTTGCACAATGTGGGCAGACAACTTTTACACTCATATATATATCCTTTTATTATAACATATGTTATTATAACTCATAAGAATTAACAAATCATAAATATATGGTATTAATTTAACTATTTATAACCAAAAAGCGACCTACATGAAAGTTTTGAAACCTTTACTTTTTATTCTACTAACCCCACTAACCATTATACTTCTATATGGTTTAGTAGCCTTTATATTGACTTTTTTCCCAGTAAATAGTCCTGTAGACAATTCTGAAAAAAATGAAACCATCTATCTCATTCACGATGAGATGCACAGCGATATTGTCATAAACCTTGAGACCTCTACTATGCCATGGGGGGAACTTCTTCCTGAAGTTATTAGAAATCGAAGTAGAGGTTATATCGCGTTTGGATGGGGTGACAAAGAGACCTATTTAAGTACACCCACATGGGATGAGATTAAGACCTCAACAGCACTTAAAGCACTGTTTATCAATACCTCTTCACTCATGCATATTACTTTTTATAGCGACATTAATCACTATAGCAATGTAAAAAAAATCTCTTTGAGTAGAGAGCAGTATACAATACTAGAAAAAAGCCTTTTAAAAGATTTTGATAATAAACCACAATACAAAGCTAACGGGTATGGATACAACGATGCCTTTTACCACTCACCCTCTATCTATAATATCATTAAGACCTGCAATACATGGACAGGAGACAGACTAAGAGAAGCCAATATAACCATGAGTTACTGGACTCCTTTTAGTTATAATGTACTTAATTCTCTTCCATAAATTTTAAAATCTCTTCAATTACTTTTTTAGGTACCTCTTCTTGAGGCATATGTCCAACATTGGGGAAAACTCTGAGCTTACTATAGGGTAAATCTCTGTGCAATCGATGTGCCATTTTTAATTTAATAGAGACATCATCACGCCCCCAGAGTATCAATGTTGGTAAGGTTATATCTTTATATCTCTTTTCCATCTTAGCAATATCATCAGGAATAATACAATTAACCGTCTCTAAATAGGCATATTTTGCTCGTGGCAGTGCCATCATCTTTGCTGCATAGTTCACACTCTCATCAGGTATTAACTCATCATTAGAAAATGCAAACTTATACGCCTCTTTAGCAATCCAAGCACTACTAAACATATGAATCCCTAAAAACCCAATAACTGGCATCTGTAAATCTCTCATCATAGAGGGGAGGCGTTGGTTATAAGACATGGTATTAATCAGTACCATTTTCTCTAATCTATCTTTTAAAATTCCCTCCTCTTGCATCAGTGCTAAAACCAAGCTAACACCACCACCAAAGGAGCGACCCACCACCGTAAGATTTTTTAATTTGTGATGCTCAATAAACTTTTGAACCTGTTTGGCTTGGTCATAGACAGAGTAGCCACCATCTTCCGTCTTGGGAGACTCACCAAAACCTTTTAAGTCAAGTATAACCAGATGATACTTTTTTGATAAATCATCGATTAAAAAACGCCAAGTGTACTTACTTTCACCAAATCCATGTAAAAAGAGTATGGTTTCATTATGCTCTTTACCATACTCTTGATAGACAAGGTCTACAGGTGCTACTTTACTGTGTAGTACACGTTTTTCCCATGTTACTGGTACTTTCTGAGCACAACCGATAAAAAAAAGGGGTAATAGAATTAAAAAAATATTTCTCATAAAAGAATCATAACATATTTTTTTAAGGATTTTAGATATAATCTTAACTATGAAAAAGTCACATTTACTCGTTAATATGAGTACAACCCTACTTAATGCTCTTGCTATGATTATTGCTAGTATCAGCTTTTACATTACCATCCCCATGCAGGTATCGACCCAAACACTTAAACTACCTCGTGGCTCAGTCACCAATACCATTAAACATCTCCAAAAAGAGGGACATGAACTCTCTATGATTGATACCTATCTTTTGGTTGCCATTGGTCAGCCCAAAAGTGGTGAGTTAGAGATAGGTCAAGGGGTTATGAATCGTATCGATTTTTTACATAAACTCACTTCAGCTACCGAAGCTTTTCAAGTTGTGACACTCATTCCTGGTGAGACACGCCCTATTTTTTTAGAAGATATTGCCAAACTCTATCAACTAGATGTCAAAAAACTAGATGGAAACTATAGCAAATACAGCACGTACAAAGAGGCTGGTATACTCCCTGAGACCTACCATGTTCCCAAAGGCATAAAAGAAGAAAAACTTATTAGTTTTTTGGTCAAACTGAGTGAAGAGAAGTATAAAAGTTTAGCTACAGAACATCTAAAAAAATATGATAAAAAAGAGTGGTTACGCTACTTAACCATCGCCTCTGTGATTCAAAAAGAGGCAGCCAACAATGCAGAGATGCCCATTGTCGCTTCTGTAATTTATAACCGACTTAAAATCAATATGGCTCTACAGATGGATGGCACACTAAACTATGGGAAATACTCTCATGTCAAAGTAACCCCTAGTCGTATTAGAACCGATAAGAGTGGATTCAACACCTATCTAAACAGTGGATTACCACCCTACCCTGTCTGTTCGGTCTCCATAGAAGCCATTAAAGCAGCTCTAAATCCTGCTAAAACCAACTACCTATACTTTATGAAAAACAAAAATGATGTGCATGACTTTACTCACTCTTATGATGAGCATTTGAAGAACATTGCTAGGGCTAGAAAATAGAGAGCCTTTATAAAAGCTCTCGAAAATCCTTCAACTCAAACAGCAGTAAATCCTCATCACTGCTATTTAAAAGTTCATTAGAAAATCCACTTTTTGAGAAAAGTGCGAAGGTATCTACTTTGAGTCCTGAGGTCTCTGCTTTGAGTTTGAGTTTTGAGAGTTCACTTTTACATACTCTTCTGTTTTTATATTTACACTCACCTACTATTTTCTTACCATTTTTGGTTGCTGCTAAAATGTCAAACTCAGAGTTTTTATCCCAGTAACTTCCCATGGATTGTAGCTGATTATCGTAGTGATGATTTAACAGTTCATTAGAGAGTTGTTCAAAAACCAAACTGTTTAAACGTGAAAAGTGTTGTTGGAAATTCTCAAAAAAACGTCCTGACTTTTTTTGAGATAAATCTATGTTATAAGGCTCAACAAATCCAAACCAAAAACGATAAAATGGTTCTTTAAAACGTATCTTAGCCTCTATTTTATAACTTCTAAGAGAACGTTCTAATTTTTGATTAGGGTACTTTTTAAGTGGGGCTTCTCTTGACTCTTCAAGTTCAACAACGCCTAGTTCAATAAGCTCATTGACAATACTCATACCCAGTGTATCACCCACTCTGGCTTTTCTGTATACATTAGAGAGTCTTCCATCTCCCCTAGCAATAGCTATAAGAAGCATTCTATATGGCTCTTCAAGTAGATATGAAGGAGAGATAAGTAGAGAAAAATCTTTATATTTATCAACAAAATTAAAACGGATAATAGACTCTAAGTCATCAAAAAAGTCTAACTCTATACTCTCCTCAATACCACCAAAAACTGAAAAAAGCTCCATGGCTTGTTCCAGCTCCAAGTAGCCAAAGTGATGGGAAAAATTTTGAAATTTTGTTTTTATGGTTATCTACCTTATTTAATAATTTTATATGCTTTTATTGTAATACTTTTTATCTTTCATTAAGTTTTATACCACTTATAATAGACTAACAATATATTAACACATCATTAGGTGACGCGTTAGCCACATAGCTCGATACCGAACCAAGTACTAATGTACTCTCACCACTTCGTGAAGCGACCACAACCAAATCAGGATTTTTCTCTTCAATATAATCTACAAGGCGACTGGTTAACGAAAAGGTAATATCTAGTAGTTCTCCTTTTATACCCACCTTTTTTTCAAAATCTTCTAGTAAGTTAACTGAAATCTCTCTGTTTTGTGCTTGATACTCCATCATATCTACATAACTGATGTCATACATACTTGTCACCATAGCTATACGTTCATACCCGTAAACCATAGACAAGTTACTGTTTTCAAAATTCTCTTTGACAAAGTCAATAGACTCTTTAGACTTTTCACTTAAATCAGTTGGTAACAAGATATTATCATACGCTTTAAACTCACCATTAATCACCAATATAGGCTTATGGGCTTCTTGTATAACTTTTTCAAACTTCATCTCTGAACTGGTTATAATTAAGTCGATATCATCTCGTTTCGCTTCAACTATTGCTCTTTCAGAACTATCGCCAAAATAGACAAAAGTATAGTGGTCTACATCAGCTCCATTTTTTAATCTCTCTACAGTTTTATCAATACTATCTTTAATCTTCTCTTTGTCAATCGGTACATCATCGCTATAAGCAGGAATATTTAAAAATGGTATATGAATCGTATGTAAAATAATTATCTTGGCATCAAACTTCTCTGCTAATTCTATGGACTTTTTCAATATATCTTGACTGCTCTTCTGCTCATCAATGACGGCTAAAATCTGTTTTATCGGTTTCATGGTATCTCCTTTTATGAGTCTACCTTATTATATTCTTTTTTGTGTAAGTTGAGAATAAAATTCTTCTATTAGTTTAGATATAATACACGGAAAACTCACCAAAGGCAAAATCATGAGCGATTTAGCGTTGCTTTTAAAACACTTAGAGACCAACAATGTATTTTTAACAGGTGGTGCTGGTGTGGGAAAAAGCTATACTACCACAGAAATCATCCATCACTACCGAACACAGAGTGATACCCAAGTGGTTGCCTTGGGTTCAACAGGGGTAAGTGCTGTTAACATAGGTGGCTTTACGATTCATAGCTTTTTTGCTTTTGGTATCTCTAACAACTTTGAAGAGCTTGACTTTAATGACAAACGA
>JAHZJZ010000297.1 GCA_022600655.1 Campylobacterota bacterium
GAACAACTAATGAAAACAAATAGGCTTAAAATAACAAAACAGATGTTATTTTTAATTAAAATTTTTTATTATAAATAAGGAGAACGGGGGAAATGAGGTATCTTGTATATGTGACCACACTATTGAGTGTAACTCTATTTTTTAGTGGCTGTATATCAGCAAACAACGAAACAGTAGAGGGGGGTACACCTGATGTAACGCAGTGTAGTCCTATAGATGGAGTTTTGGATGGAGCAGATTTTGTTCCTAAAGATGCTATTGCAGCTCATGAGGATGATGGTAGAACACACCCAGATCTGTTTTACATCGCTTGGGCTCAACTTGACTCTAGGATAGATTTACGATTCCCAGAGAGAGGTTATGATGATACTGGGTTTGAAGATAAGCTTTTAGTTTCACGAAAACAACGAGATGGAAGTTATAAAACTTGGCAGATATATCCATCACTGGACAATGAGTGTAAAGATGTTGAAAAGGTTAGAATTCAGAGTTTTGATGTGGCTCCTGATGGTAAGAGTCTTTACTTAGCGATGAGTAAACCAGTATTTTCTGAGAGTGACACACTTAAAGAGACTGATTTAAATCCTGATAGAAATTTAGGAATTTTTAAGTTAGAGATTGCCTCTAAAAAAATTACGCCTATTACTCATGACTATAGTATAAGTTATAGTTACCCTACCTATATTGGAAATGATGAAGACAGTGATCATGAGATGCTTCTAATCTCTAAGACCGTTACCAAAAATGATATTCCAATGAACTATAAACAGAATGTTATGCTTGATGAGTATGATAGACATCCAGCACCTCTGATTCATAAGCTTGATACGGTAACTGGAACTGTGACCAGAATTGGATTTAACAACTCTCACCAGACAGAACCTGTGGTTATTAATCAAGGTGAAGATACTCCTTTAGTGGTCTTTACAGAGTGGGAGCATCAGGCAACTGTTAATCGTTTTTCTCTTTGGAAGATGCAGATTGATGGAAGTGATACTTTTATGTTCTATGGGGATGAGGCAAATACCAAAGATACTGATGAGAATGTCTATCAAGCACGACAGGTCAAGAGTGGTCCGTATAAAGATTATATTTTGATGGGACAGGCAGGACGAACAGGTAATGACTCAACATTTTTAGGGGAAGGGGATATCTTAATGACTAAAAGAGTGCATCTTGACCTCAGAAGTCCAAAAATATTTCTCTCCAAAGCAGAGACAAGCAGTGGAGTTGAGAGAGATATAGCACGAACACCAGAGCATTATAATGATGAGAGTTTTGTTTATGCTTATAGAGAAGATACTGATAGCTCTTATAAGATATATATTAAAGATTATCCAGAGGATGTTAATGATACGATGGATACCTCAGCAGGTACAGAGGTGATAGCTAGTAATGACTATCACTTTATGCAACCAAGAAGCTTCTACCCACCAGTAAGCAAAAAAGTTGCCCCAGGGGTCAACGACCTAAGTGAAAATAGAGTCTCTTTTACCAATAATAAGCTTAATGGAAAAGGGGGATTCTTGGTAGAGAATCTGCTCAATTCCAATAATGGGGAACAGCATCAACTCAACGGAATCAGTGCAGATGAGATACGAATGCAGTTTTATGTTCCCTCTCATCACTTCTCTGACTCTTATACTATAGGAACAGAACAGAGTCCAGAGATGACCATTCCTTCAAGTAATTTTATTGCTCCTGAGAGTGACGGTTCTATGGGGGTTATTATGAAAGAGGGGCTTTATGTATGGAAAGTGCATAAGAAGTTCCCTTTTACCGATGGAGATGGCTATAGCAGTAATATATGGGTACCTGTTAGAGCAGAGCGACAAGAGGTTAGCTTCGTACCTAACCGTGTCAATGAGTGTAATCAGTGCCACCAAGATAGAAATCAAGGAATCCTAGATAAATATAATGGATACTACTCACTCGCTCACTATAAGATGAGAGGTGATTTGAGTGATGTAGTTGGAGACAATGATATTAGTGACTATAATGCTACAGAGGAGATTCCTGATTTTCATGCAAAGATTGCTCCACTATTTACCAAACCTGCATTAGATGGAGGAGGCTCTTGTGTAAGTTGTCACGATGTTAAAGATAAACTTAATTTATCTAATATGACAGGTGTAAACATTAAAAACTATACCTATAGAAACTTTGTTTTGGGTGCTCACAAAATGGAAGATAACTCTACACTGCCATATCAATATAATGCGATTAACCCTATGGGAATGGATGAGACCTATCACCCTGCACCTTTCTTATGGTCTTTGATTCTAAATGATGACTTGAGTGTTCCAGAGGAAGATGGATACCCAAATAGTGCCAGTAGAGATTTAAATAGAAGTGGTGATTATGGTGCAACCTATAGTACAGATGTAGCTGATGAAATTAGTAGAATCAATACTATTTATGACCACAGTAAACACTGGTCATATGGGGATGTACAAGATATCATAACTTACGGATCAACACAAATTCCTGTAGCACTATCGGATAGACACTCATTTGTAACAAATTCACTAGCAACCAATACGCCACAAGCCCAAAAAGCCTATCAAGCACTGGTAAAAAACTGCTATAGTTGTCACAATAATCATAATAGTGGTGGACTTCGTGATGTAAATTTTCAAGATATTATTCCTAAAGAGAAGCGATTTAATGATCCATATTATCTTAGAGATAGTGTCATGAGATTCTCTATCTATCGTCACTTAGCCAATAAAGGAGATACAAAATACTCGCAATATCTCTGGCAGAGTAACCTAGATAACTCTATGAGTAAAACGCTAAGTTCAGCACTCTATCGTATTGATTTTAACGACTTGAATAACTCTGAACTACTGGCTTATGCAAGAGGATATGATAAAAACGGTGTGGATTTAAATGACAACATCAAAGCACACAAAGGTTATTTAACAGAGGGAAGCAGTGACTATAAAGCGATAGAGAACTGGATAAATGGTGTAGCGATGACAAATGCTACCCCTGTAATAGATGTGCCAACAAAAGTAATAACCATTAAAGAGTATGATGACCCTGCTTATCTTGAGCAAAACATTACATGGAGTGATGCCGATACCCTTGCTGATGGTAGTCAGGAACTGTCACAAGCCTTTATAACAGGAAGTGATGACAGAGAGATAGTAACGAAAACAACAGACAGTGGTGGAACAGTTAGCTTTGTAAATAATGAAAGTACGAGTGAGCATACATTTAATGATACCATGTTATCTATGGAGTACAATAACTTCGTTTCTGCACGACTTAAAATGTACGCAATATTGGGAGATAGAGGAAATCAAAATTTGGCATTTACCGTTAGCGATGGACTAGGAGGAGGAACACAAAATATAGAGGTTAATATTACCAGTGATTATATTGTTCCTAAACCAATTGAAACACTGCCAACATCGTATCTTTTCTTTACCGATAGAAATACAAGTATGCTAAAAAGATTGGAGACCAATGAGACTAATGAGAGTATTCAAAAAGTTACAGATATTGGAGTCATTACAGGCTTTGATAAAGGCTGGACGACCATGTATCGCCGTGCAGATAAAGGATGGCTATATTTTGTCAATCAGGAAGAACAGAGAATTTATGTTGTTGATGAGACCAATGCCGATGTACTCTTTAATATCGATATTGACCATGAACCAAATAGAGTTGGAACAAGTCACAAGCAGACACTCTATCTAATCTGGTGGAGACCTGCTGAAGGAGTTGAAGGTGAAGATGGTTATAGAGCAGGTCAATTGGAGGGACTGTTGGAGTCAAAACTAAGTAGTGAAGCAGACCATAATGGTGACTTCTATGTTGGTTTAGGTGATGGAGAAGACCCTAGTGGAGTGGATGTGGTACCAGAGTGGCGAACCAAAATGCCTGATGGTGGTAATACTATTGGTGTTTATGTTTGGAAAAGAGCAACCTTTATGACCAAGTGGGTTAATGATGGGATTGATAGAATGAATGTACTCAATCTTGAGACAGGTAAAACTAAATATATGACTGACTTTAACTTTACAGCTCAGAGTGTTGATACGGTTGATTATAATGCAAGTGCCTACTGGAATGTTCGAGCGATTGTTGTGGCTGAAGATGGAGCATTTTATGGATTCAACAAAGACCTTAATGTAGAACCAGAGGTGTTTAATTTTGATCCAATGTTAGGGATTCAGAAAAAGGTTGATGTTCCAGCGTGGATACAAGAGTATATTAATGATTACAATAATTATGCTACGCCATTTTTGGTAATTGAGCCACGTAACACCCCATAAGGAGAAGATGGTGCAGAATATTTACATATTATTTATATTTCTACTCTTCGTTGGTTGTGGTGGGGGAAGCAGTCAAACTGGGACTGAAGAGACCCCCGATGAAGTTGTAACAGAGACCAGTGTGCTTATAGGAAAAGCTCAACTGGGTGTCTTATCGAAGGCAACAGTAAAGTTATATGAACTCAATGGTGTTGAGCAAAAACTCTTAGCAACAGAGACTACATCTAGTGGTGACAGTATAGAGAGTATTGGTAACTTTAATGTACATTTAGAGAAACTTGAAGATGATAAGTTCTATCTATATGTCGTAAGTGAAGGTGAAGATTTTGATGTAGATGATGATGGTGTGATTGATGAGTTTCCTACGAAAAATAGAGGAACTTTTCATCTTTTTGCAAAAGGTAGCAGTATTAAAGCTATTCAAAACATCAATGTTACGTTGGTGAGTGAAATCATGTATCAAAAGATATTACCTTTTCTTGAAAGCAGTAGCAGTGAGATAGTTGAGAAGTTAAAGGCTTTTGCTCAAGAGATTATTGAGACTGATATTAACGGTGATGGTTTTGTCGGACGAGAAGATATTCTACGTTATGACCCTGTTAATAACAAATCAAACCTCTCTTCTCAATATCAAGATCAGCTTGATAATATGGTTTTAAATATTTTAAACGGAAGAGATTATAGTTTTGAGTACAACACAAGTAGTGTTGTTAAGCCAACGGTAAAAGATATCATACTGAGTGTAGATGAAAATACGCCTGTTGGCACTGTGATTGGAAAAGTAGCTGTTGAAGATAGTGGTGATTCAGAAATTTTAAATTATAATATATATGGTAGTAGTGACTTTGAAATTGATAATAGTGGAGAGATTAAGATTTTGGTTTTCCCTAACTATGAATCTATCAAAAGCTATCAAGCCACCTATACTGCAAGTAATCATGCTGGAGAGAGTACTCAAGCAAGTTTTACGGTTAATGTACGAGACCTTTATGAACCTACAGTAGTAGATTACCCGAAAACTGAAGATGGTATTCAAAAAGCTTTGGATAATGGAGACTACTATTATGTCTTAACTCAACTTTTGACCAATCAAAGTAGTTATAATGATATGAATAGTGATGAAATCAATATGAATATAGCAGGTGCGTATGTTGGGATTAGTGGATATACCGTTTATGATATAACCAGTGCGATATCTGATTCTAATGATAGTAATAGTAGTTTTAATGGTTTTATCAACAATATCACCCAAGAGAATGATACGTTAAGTACACTCAATGCATTAGAAGAGGCAGATAGATACTACAGTGATATTGTTAATGGAGTAGATTGTAATGATACCAGTGGTTTAACTGATGAACAGAAGAGCAGTTGTTTTAATCTTGGATTGGTACGTTTAACATCTCTCTCTAACAGTGTTAAACTTCTATTTGGTGGAGATGAAGAGGTAGTCGAAAAGTGGGCAGAGGGTGTAGAGACCAACTCTTCTGAAGATTTAAATGGTAACGGGGTAATAGATAGTTCAGATGCTGCAGCATGTACCATTGTCTATGCAAATAATCCTGATGAGAGTTGTAAAAGTGGTACAACACATACCTATAGAGGAAAAGTTACTTTTACTAAGTCAGGTGTTGATTATAATACAACATTTATTGAAGTAGATGTGGGAAGTAGTGAGCATGGATATGAGACATTCTATAAACTTGTGACCAATAAAGCCAACAATAACTCTCCTCTGTTAACCAATGGAGTTTGTGATAAAAACTTTAATCTGACAACCAACAGTGTTGATGGTGTGAACTACTTTCCATGTCCAATGCTTGATAGTAGTGGAGAACCTATGGGCTTGAAAGAGAGTTTAGAGGTAGGTGCGAATATTCAAGGTTTATTTCCTGATGGGAGTGAGACTAAAACAACCACTGAGAACTATATTAAGAATATTACAGGTAGCAGTAATGGAACCATAGGATTAGATAATCTTTCAGACTATCTACAAGGTTCATAAATGTTACAAAAAACCTCCTTTATCACTTTAATTAGCTCTATATTTCTAAGTGCAAGTAGTCTTGATATTGGAGGAAGTTGGGGCTATAGTCCCATAGATATGGTTAGAGGAGAAAAAACTCACTCTGTTCTGATAAATCCAGCCACTCTAAACAGAATTAAAACTACTAATGCGTTAACAATAGACCTTGATACAAATCTTGCCTTTACAGAAGATACTTTAAATTTTATTCAAAAGTTAGAGAGTAGTTCAAGTGATACTCAAGAAGTATCTTCTTTGATGGAAAAAAACATAGGTAAAGTATTAAGCTTCTCTAGTGATATTTTTATACCAATGTATAGAGAAGAGAAAGGGTTTAAATGGTTGTTAGGGTTTTATAACTCACTTGATGGTTATTTTATTACCCATAGTGGTTTTGGTTCTAAAGGTGCTATGGAGAGCTATATTGAAAAGTACAGAGCATTGGTTGGAACATTTGCTTTTGAAAAGAGTAATATAGAGTATGGTTTTAATATAAAAGCCATAGAAAAACTCCAGACCATTCACGCTTACTCTATTGGGGAGATTATTGAAACCGATTCGTTTATGGATTATTTTGACAATGAGTACACTCAAAAAGAACAAGCTCTTGCCTTTGATGCAGGGGTAAGTTATCTACTTTCAGATAACCAGTTACAACCCAAACTTGCACTCTCTATTTTAAATATGGGTGATACAAGCTTTAATGAACTAGGTTCATTACCCTCAACAACCAATATTGGACTGGCTTTTAATCAAATGGTATTTAATACGCAAGTGTTAAAATTTGAAGTTGATTATATAGACTTGTTTGCTCATCAAGAAAATAGTAGTTTTGAAGACTCCTTAAGACTAGGCATGAGTAGTCGTTTTTTTGATAACAGCTTACACCTGAGTACAGGTATTTTATATCAAAGTTTAACATTTGGAATTGAGTATAATTACTCTATCTTCAATATTGCTTTAAACTCTTATGTTCAAAAGATTCCTAATCATCCAGA
>JAHZJZ010000298.1 GCA_022600655.1 Campylobacterota bacterium
GACTTGGTATCTTTTTAAGTTTTATCTTCTCTGTAATATTTTGGTGAATGGTATCACTACTTACTCTGTCTAAAAGAATACTCTTGTAACTGTTGACATCCATCACTTTTTTAAGTTCATCAATATTTTCAGCCACTTCACTATGTAAGTACCTACCCAAAATTAATTTCATATAATTGATTTTGACCATAATTCTGTAAAACTTTGTAGATATAATTTTCTAAAGTTTCAGTAGAAGCATAATCAGAGATACTAATCCAGTGATACTTCATAAATCTCCAAAGGATTTCAATTCTATTAAGTTCAGGTGAATAAGGAGGCAAAAAGTAAAGTGTTAGACCCTGTTTTTCCCATATAGGAATTTGAGCTTGAAATGCTTTACTGGTATGTGTTGGAGCATTATCTAAAATAACTGTAGCCTTTTCACCTTTAGCCAAGTTAATAACAAAATCATTAAAAATCTCAATGAGTAGTGTTGAGTCAATGGTTGTTTTTGTTATATAAGCTTTAAGTTGATTATCCAAACCTAAAAACCCTAATACTTTTAAGGCATTTGAACGCTTACTTTCAATCTCAATGGTCTTCTTTTTAGCTGACCATCCATAAGGTATATTAGGTGTTAAGGAGAAGGAACTTTCATCGAAAAAGTAAAGCGTTTGATTACTATGGGCATTAGTTTTCTCTTTTAGAACCTCTATCTCTTCTTTTACTTACTATCTCCCTTGCCACACAAGTGACCTGTTCGTTTATATTTTTTATTAAAGGAGATAGCATAGTTTGAGTTTATCTGTCTCACAAACAAGGAGAGGTTTTCATTGCTTGTCTCTATTAGCAGATGGTAGTGATTATCCATCAAACAGTAGTCATGTACATTTACTTTATCTAATCGGTTTACAGATTTACTGCATTTCAAAGAAGATTTAATTAATGCTGTTAATACTGTCTCTCATGGGAATATAATACATATACCTAATTAATCAAAAAAGTTGACTTAATGAATTTAAGAAAAAATTGAGTCAAACCAACTAAACTATTTCCAAACAAACCCTTTGGAAATAGATGCAGACTCTTTTTATATTCATAATACTTATTCTAAAAAACATCTTAAACTTTTTCATATCAAATCAAAAGAACTACTACAAACAAAAAGTTAAATCTAACGAAGAATGTAACCATACTTTCATCCCTTACACACCACGTAATAAAAAACCTAACTGGATAAAAAATGGAATCATCTATCTTAAGGTTCATCTGCCCAAATATGGTTGTCAAAAAATAGCTATAAGCTTCAATAAAAAGTTTGCTCATACAAACATAACCGTTTCTAAATCTTATGTTTACAATATCATCAAAGCAAACAACTATGAAATAATTGAGCAGAGAAAAGAGCTTAAAAATAGAGTACCTAAACCAATGGCAAACAATCTTATTTGGTCTATGGATTTAACAACCATCAAAGAGCAACAAATTTTAGGTGTGATTGACAATGGTTCAAGGGTTTTACTCACACTTAAATATCTTCAAAACAAAAATACCATCACTATTATCAGAGCTTTACTTTATACTGTTGAAAAATATGGAAAGCCTAAAATTATTCGTTCGGACAATGAGCTTGTTTTCACTTCTAAATTGATGAAAATAGTTCTCTATATTTTAGGCATTAGACAGCAGACGACACAGATAGCCAGTCCTTGGCAAAATGGACGGATAGAAAGACTCTTTTTAACCATGAAACAATCTTTTACAAATTTGGTTTTTCCAACAGAAAAAGCTTTAAAAGTAGGATTAACAGAGTTTAGATTTTATTACAATCACATTCGTCCTCATCAGCACTTAAATTTTAAAACTCCATCTGAGGCTTGGAGTAGCAGACCTATGGCTACGTCGAAAAGGCATGAACCACTTTACTTTAGTGGACTGTGTGGAAATATAGCTGGGTTTTATTATCAGGAGTGAAGCTATAGAAAACCTAAAATATATAAGTTCTAAACTGTCCTCGGAACTTACAGGAGAGCTATGGTTTGTAAGATAAAAATTTGTTACTTTTTTTCATTTTTAAAGAAAACTTAGAAGATAAAGGTCTGAAATATCTTCTGAAATTAGAAAAATGACTGAGATTTCTTTGAAAATTTAGTCATTTTTTAGGGGTCATTTCCGTCTGGACGCGTGGACAGGACATTTACATCTGCCTACTATTGTCTAAAGCTTCAAGTATAAATAAAAAAACTGCCATTACAACAAATATCCCAAAAGTTATAGGGTGTATAATGGTTACTGACAAACTCATCATTCCGAAATAAAGAGAAACTATACCTGATTTTCGTTTTAAATTTCTACCACCTCTCGTAAAACTAAGAAACAGTGTTCCATATTTTGGCAAAAAGGGATATTTAAAGACATCCATTAAAAACTTTAACCCTACAATTGTTAAAAATAAAGGTACAAGCCCACCCATTATTCCATGATGACTAAACCCCTTATAAAGGGTCGAGTATTCTTTAACTAAATTTAAAAAAGTATCCCATATCATTTCTCTTTCTCCTCATCTTCTCTTTCTTCATACTTTCCTGTTTCAGGATTAAAATAAACTTCTGAGTTAGTAGATTGAGAATACTCTTCTGTTATATCTTGCGATGGATTTACTATTTTAGGTTCATCAACCTTTATAGTTTCTCCAGTTACAGATTTTATGATAAAAGTAGAGGTATCATCATAAAAATCTGAAACCCATGGTCTATTTGCTTCAAGAGTTAATCCTGTACCTGTTGTTCCATCAGTTACGACAGATACTGTACCATCATTCCTAGGATTAAGTTCTTTGGAAAACTTTGCTCCTATTCCAGCAAAAATATAATTAATAACCGTAGCCTTAACAATATTATCGGTATTCACTCCCTCTTCATCATCCCGAATCTCTTTACTATACTCTATCACACCATTTCCTCCACCAGTAACCATTCCTGCTTGATTTGGTGTATTGGTAGTACTTGCTACTCTTCCAACAACTCTATTTAGATAAGAACGAAGTACATCAAACTCTTTCTCAGATAGTAGCTCTCCATTTACAATTAGTTCATTTATCTCCTCTAATGGTCT
This sequence comes from Campylobacterota bacterium, assembly GCA_022600655.1. Classification (GTDB taxonomy): domain Bacteria; phylum Campylobacterota; class Campylobacteria; order Campylobacterales; family Sulfurovaceae; genus UBA1140. Next base: position 3,097 of record JAHZJZ010000298.1, read on the forward strand.
ACCAAAATCTTTTTCTAAGTTTTTCAACTCCTCTTGTGTCACTACTTTCCCTTCTTTAATCAACTGATTTACATTTTCAACTCTATCCTTCTCCCAACTTTGAACAGTGGTATCTGTTGCTACTGCTACTACTCCACCTGTAGCTTTTATCGCTTCTGCTCCTGCTCTTCTATGAACTATCTCTGTTGCATTCTCTATATCTATTCCAAATTTTCGAGCAATAGCCCTTGCAAGTGCTTTCCCTCCATAGTTTGCAGCTAAGTCTACAAATTCAGGAAGAACAACAGTTACATCTCTAAGAAGATTCAACGATAGACCCATTGCTAACAAGCCATTAAAATTTTTATCTTCTAAAATGGCATACTCTTTTGCTATTACTTCTCCCAGTTGAACCATATCTAAATTATTAGGATTAATCTCTTCTTGTCTTTTTTTAGCTTCTTCTAATACTTGTAGGTCATCAGAATTACCACTAGCTAATATCTCTTCTTCTTTTGCAAGTACCTTTCGAATAAAGTCTGCCTCATCTAAAACTTCAGAAGCACTATAGTCCATATCTTTATTATGCTCTCTTGATACTTGAGCAAAGTTTTGATTATTCTCTTGCATGAGTAAAGATGTATCATTCTCTTTATGCATATTAGAGCTAGTCTGACTCACAGTATAGTCATTCCAATTACTAGAGGAGAACTCCAACCCATCAGCAGAATACCCACCCATCGTATCAGCATACTCTTCATTAAGTCGATGTCCTGTCTCTATATCCACACCTTCAGCCCTATCTCTAGTAGTCCCTTGATTAATTCTGGCATGGGTCACTTCATGTCCCATGGTCTCTGCATAATCAGTTGCATTTCTTTGTGCTTCATCATTAATATAGATATTGTTGTTATCTTCTTGGTTATGTGTAGCTCCTTTAATATATTCATTTGTTGCTACCACACGTGCCTCTTCTATACTAATACCATAAACATCAGCATATATTTTAGCATATTCATTTAAAGCCTCTTGTTTCTGTTCAGGTGTAGACTCTTTCCCATCCAATATCTCAATATATTTTCCATCACCAAGCAGAGCCAACTGTTTCTGAACATCCAAATCTTTTTGAGTCTCATCTATATGTGTAAATGTATCTTCTAACTCAAATGCCTCTTTGGTTGCCACATCCCAAATTGATTCACCAAGTCTACTACTTCTTTCCATATCCTCTTTTATAGCTTTTCTACCATCTTCCGTTAAAAGTCTATTATCAACCGTAAGGTCAATATTCCCTCTGGTTCTATCAATACTATAAATATCTTTACTGGTTTGAGTCGTATCTCTATTAAGCGTAGCGTCTACTTCTTCTTTCCCTCCAATACTTATCTCTCCCTCTCCTAGGGTTGCTAATGTTTTTGACTTGGAGCTATCAATATTATTACTATAACTTGTTTGACTAGAGTTTATACGTGTTCCACTCTCATCTTTATTGGTTGTTGGGTCACTTGGATTGGGTGACTGTTCGGTAAAACTTACATTGCTATTAAGCGATGCTGAACGTTGGGTATTGAGGGTTGTGTTGGTTAAATCTGAATGGGTTAGGCTTCCTGTATTCAATGTAAAATTACTATTTCCTTGGAAGCTACCATCTTCATCATACTCTCCACTGGCTAAGGTTGCTCCTTTTAAGTCAGTATTTCCTTTAACATTAACATTTAATGTTCCTCCTGTTACACTGGTAAGCACTGTCTCTTTACTTTGACCTTTTCCACTACTACTGTTTACTCCTCCATTAGCTCCTGTTACTTCTGTACTACCACTCACTCCTGCACTCATTCCTAGTGAAAGATTTTTACTTCTACTTCTATCTTGAACCGAAGCGATATTTAAATCTCCTCCTACATTGAGTGTTGTTAACTCACTTCCATGAATATTAGCTCCTTTAATATTCGTATCTTCTGTTGAGGTTAAATTAATATTACTAGCATGCAGTTGGCTATTGGTATGAGTAGTTTGTCTCATTTGGCTCTGGCTTTTATCTCCACTAATACTTGCACTTACGCCTCCTGATGTAGAGAGTGAGGCATGGGCATTAACATGTTCACTTTTTGTATCGGTTGTGGATTTATCTTCACTGGCTAAGATATTTAGCTCTCCTGTTTTTATATCTATACTATCTCCAGCGTTAAGTGTTGAACCTTTTATGCTAGCTGTTGTACCACTACTATCACTTTTTACTCTTCCCAACTCATCATATAGCGTATTACCATCTTCATCTCTCTGTACTCCTGTAGTAATATTCAGATTATTTGAAGCAGTAATACTACTTCCTCTACTATGGCTACTTTGGGTTTGGGTATGACTTTTACTTCCATCAATATCTAAGTCAAGTGATCCTGTGAATCCTGCTGTTCCTGCACTTGTTGCTGCTCCTGCTACGGCTTGGGTTGCCAATGTGGTTTTAGAAGTTAAGTTTGCTGAGGCTGCAGTGATGGTTGCTAAGTAGTATTGTTCATCTGATTTTAAATCATCAATTAACTCTTTTAACTCTTCTATATCCTCTTTATTAATCCCTGGTTTACCTTCACTCAACGCTTGTTGTAGTGTGGCTAGGTTTACCTTTTGTTTTTTTAGCTCTTTTTGATAGGTTCTATAATCACGCTCTGATTGTTTAAGTTGCTCTTTAGCTTCTTCTACCGATTTAATCGCATTGACTGCATTAACACTACTATGGCTTACACTTACACTCACTTCAGCCCTAGCATGGGTCTCTTTAGTATCTGTAGAGGTGGTATCTACACTCTCTTTAATCATTACATCTTCAGAGGCTAAGAGTTTTACATCTCCACTACTACTTAAGTCTGAACCCTCTATCGTGATATCTTCGGCTGAGTCTAAGATGATGGCTTTTCCTGCATTAAGCATTGAGCCATGATGGTTGGTACTAATTGTTTTGGTATCGACTTCATCATAAGTCGCTTCGGCTACTTTAACACTGGCTCCTCCTCCACTAAAGTCTATGGCTGAGAGTGGATTAGTAATACTTTTGACGGCATCTGTCAATCCTATCTTTAGCTCTTCATCTTTACTATAGGTACTACTTGTGGTCTCTAGTGCTTTAACTTCTATACTTCCGATATCTGTTTTTATGGCTAAGTAGTCATTAGCATTAATATTCGAACCCACCACTTGTGCTGAACCTGCATTGACAATAACCGAACCCTCTCCTACTCTATTATACTCAATAGCATTCACCAACCCTGTTTGCATCTGGTTTAGGGCAGCTTGCTCTTTCTCTTTTACTGCTGTTTGGGCTTGGGCTATTAGCAGGGTGAGAGCCTCTTGATTCATCTCTAAATCATCTTTATTTTTATCAAAAAATTCTGCTTTAAGATTGGCTAATACACTCTTTGAGATATCTCCCCTTTGTTCTGCTCTCCTTTTATACTTCCTGAGAGATTGACGATATCTTTGGTTGCTGTTAAATCGATTAATCCTTCTGAGCTAATAGCTCCCAATCGGTTCTCTATCTCATCTGCTTTAATTCTCATCGACTCACTAGCCAAGATGGTTCCTGAGTTTCCTACTTTCCCTTCTACTTCTAAATCTATATCATCAGCTGAGATAACGGCTCCACTAACACTTTGGGCTTGGGTTCGTTCTGTAAGATAGACTCTAGGAACTAAGACCTTCTCTCCACGCATTAACTCTTGATGCTTTTCAAAGCTCTCTGGGTTTGCCTCTTTGGCTCTCTCTATTATCGAAAGGGCTAGAGGACTTAGCCCTGTAAATGATGTTTGTATGGCAGAACTTGGTAGACTTGGATTGGCTGCATTTAACGCGATGGTTGTTCCTGCTACTACTGTACCTATTGCTTTTTTTGTGCCAACTAGAAGCGGATTGTTTTTTATGTTTTTAGTACATGGATATTTTGTTTTAATAAATCATAATTTTAAACATAAAAAGATACAATATCTAAGCATAGAAAAAAGGTTTACCATTTTGGAAAAAGATATTGTTACTAAAGAGATGATAAAAGAGATAGCTACAGATATTTCAACTTATATCTTAGATATTGAAATTAAGGGTAACATTGAATTAATAGATAAAGAATTTACCAGAGTTGAGAAGCGAGAGGCTGATGTTGTTTTTAAAAATGGTGATAGTGAAATTATTCATATAGAGATACAAAATCAAAATGATAAAACCATGCACCTTAGAATGCATCGCTATCTTAGTGATATACTCTTTTTATACCCCAACTATACTATAAAACAGTATGTTATCTACATAGGAAAATCGAAATGTTCTATGACAAGTACTATTACCAATGATGGCTTAAGCTATAGGTATGGTATAATAAATATAAGTGATTTAAATTGTGAAGCGTTTTTATACCATGATAAACCAGAGGCGGTAACCCTCTCTATATTATGTAACTTTAAAGGTAAAGACAGTCAAGTCATTGTTAATACCATTGTAAAAAGATTATCTGAACTCTGTGGAGAAGATGAAGTCAAACTTAGAAAATATCTTAAAATGGCTTCTATCTTATCCAAAAATAGGAATTTAGATAAAGCATTAGAACAAGGAGTAGAGATGTTAAGTAAAATAAATATTGAAGAGATGCCTTTTTATGAAAAAGGTCTCAATAAAGGAATTCAAGAAGGTATAGAGAGAGGTACTCTACTCATTGCAAAACAGATGTTAAAATTAGGTTTAGATATGGAAACTATCCATAAAGCAACGAATCTTTCTACTGAACAACTTAATGAATTAAAAAAAGAGCTTGATAACTCTCTAAAACCTTAATACTAATCTAAAGTAGCTAAACTATTTCCAAACAAACTCTTTGGAAATAGATGCAAACCTTTTTTATACTCATAACACTTATTCTAAAAAACATCCTAAACTTTTTCATATCAAATCAAAAGAACTACTACAAACAAAAAGTTAAATCTAACGAA
>JAHZJZ010000299.1 GCA_022600655.1 Campylobacterota bacterium
AATCTTAGCTGTGATTTCTGCCATTGCAGGTTTTGGTACGTATATTGAAAGAAAAGTACTTGCATTTATGCAAAGAAGGTTAGGACCACAACATGTTGGTCCTTATGGACTGTTGCAGTTAGCAGCGGATGGTATTAAACTCTTTACTAAAGAGGATATTATCCCTCAACACTCCAATAGGATTGTATTTGCCGTAGCACCAGTAATTACAGCCGCAACAGCGTTTATTGCACTAGCAGCTGTTCCTGTATTTCCTGGTTTTACGATACCATTTTTAGATATCTATGTTCCATCTATCGCTTCTGATGTAAACGTAGGTATTCTGTTTGTACTTGGGATGATGGCAGCAGGTCTTTATGGACCACTTTTAGCTGGTATGGCTCAGTCAAACAAATGGGGTATTATCGGTTCGGCAAGAACAGCGATTCAGTTTTTGAGTTATGAGGTTGTTACTGGTTTATCTATCTTAGCACCTATTATGATGGTAGGTTCATTGTCGTTTGTTGATTTCAATAACGCTCAAGCAGATGGACTTTGGTTGGTTGTTTATCAACCAGTTGCTTTTGTTCTTTTCTTGATTGCAGGATATGCTGAGACTAACAGAACACCATTTGACCTACTTGAACATGAAGCTGAGATTATCTCTGGTTATGTAACTGAGTATTCAGGTATGAGATGGGGTATGTTCTTTATTGGTGAGTATGCAAACATGATTACTATTGGTGTTATCGCATCGGTTGTATTCTTGGGTGGATATAATGACTTCTTGTTTATTCCAGGTTGGTTAATGATTATCGGTAAGATAGCATTTATGTTCTTCTTAATGTTATGGATTAGAGCGGCTTGGCCACACGTAAGACCAGATCAGTTAATGTGGCTCTGTTGGAAAGTATTGATGCCACTAGCAGTTATCAACATTATTATCACTGGTATAGTGATGATGATATAAGGAGTAGTAATGGGTTTAGAACAATTTAAAGACAGAAATGTCGGAACACAGAATTATAAAAAGTTAGACTTAGATCACACTCCTAGTTGTGGTTGGTGTAAGTTTAAGCAAGTACTTTCAAGAACCTTCAAACCTGAGTTGTTTGTAGGTCTTTGGGTAACATTTAGAGAGATGATTAACTCTCTCTTTAGAGGGAAGTCACATGCAACTCAGTATCCATTTGAGAAGTTGCCTATCTCTCCACGATATAGAGCGATTCATGATATGTTAAGACTGCTTGAGAGTGGTCACTACAGATGTATTGGGTGTGGTCTTTGTGAAAAGATTTGTATCTCTAACTGTATTGCAATGGAGACACGATATGATGAGAATCAACGTAAAGAGGTAAGTGAATATACCATTAACTTTGGTCGATGTATCTTCTGTGGTTACTGTGCTGAAGTTTGTCCAGAGTTGGCGATTGTTCATGGACAACGTTATGAGACAGCATCGGAACAGAGAGCTAGTTTCTCACTTTTTGAAGATATGTTAACACCGATTGACAAACTCAATCTTCAACAAGAGTACGATGGATTTGGTGCAATCAGCCCTAATGCTGATGATAACATCAAGAAAACGCCTTTAGCGTATTAAGGAGAGAGAAATGTATGAATTTATAGCCTTTTATGTCTTTGCAATATCAACAACGATATTGTTTCTGATTACGGTGATGAGTAAAAATGTTCTGTATGCCATGACTTCATTGGCAGCAGGAATGGTAATGATTTCAGGATTCTTCTTCCTTTTAGGAGCAGATTTCTTAGGTGTTGTTCAACTGATTGTCTATGTGGGTGCAGTAATGGCACTTTATGCCTTTGCAATGATGTTCTTTGATGCGACTAAAGATATCAAAGAGAAACATAGTAATCCTGCTTTAGTATTTTTACTAGGTGGGTTGATGGCACTTGTATTTGTAGTGATCTTCTCAGCTCCAATTATTGGAGAAAATATTGAGGCACTATATCCAGTTGGTGGAGCTGCTGAACTTGTTGCTAATGCTTATGGTCCAGGTATGATTGCAGGAAACACACATGATGTTGGTCATATTCTGTTTACTAAGTATTTGGTTCCATTTGAATTAGCAGCGGTAATGTTACTCGTGGCGATGATTGCAGGTATTATTCTTGCTGGTAAGAAGATGGATCACTCTTTAACTACCAATGATGATGAGTATGAGTATGAAGATGAGATTTTAAAGGAGGAGAGCAAATGATAGGTATTAGTCACTACCTTATACTATCAGGTTTACTGTTTAGTATAGGATTTATCGGGGTACTTAGAAGAAGAAATCTTCTAATGCTATTCTTTGCTACAGAGGTGATGTTAAATGCAGTTAACATTGCTTTTGCAGCGATTGGCAGTTATTATGGTGATTTATCAGGTCAAATGTTTGCCTTTTTTGTCATCGCAGTTGCAGCATCTGAAGTTGCTGTTGGATTGGGTCTACTAATCGTTCTTTATAAAAAGTATGGTTCATTAGATCTTGAAGTTATCGCAAACATGAAAGGATAAGAGATGGAAAGTTTAGTATATATAGCACTCTTTGCTCCATTAGTCGGATCACTGTTTGCTGGATTGTTTTTTGCAAGAAGTCCTAAAAATATTCTTGTAGGTATTGTTACGTCGGCACTGATTGGTGTCTCATTTATAGCTTCTGCAGCTCTGGCAGTACATGTAGCTGAGTTTGGAGCTGTTCAGGTTACCATGATGAACTGGATTGATGCTGGAGATTTAAGCATTCCATTTGGTTTCTTGGTTGATGAAATATCTGTTACCATGATGGTCGTGGTAACATTGGTTTCAACTATTGTTCATATCTACTCAAATGGTTATATGGATCACGATAAGAGTTTTAACCGATTCTTCTCATACTTATCAGCATTTGTATTCTCAATGATGGTACTGGTTATGAGTGACAACTTCGCTGGTCTATTTATTGGTTGGGAAGGTGTTGGTGTCTGTTCATGGTTACTAGTAGGTTTCTGGTACCATAAAGAGGACAAAACATTTGAAGAGAATCCATCTATTTCACCATCATGGGCAGCAAATGAAGCGTTCATTATGAACCGTATCGCTGACCTTGGTATGTTAGTTGGTATCTTCCTAATCTACTGGAATACTGGTTCATTGCAGTACGATGTAGTGTTTGATGCACTTCCACAGTTGGCAGATGGTATCTTAGTAGCGATTGCAATTGCACTCTTTATTGGTGCGATGGGTAAATCAGCTCAGTTCCCACTACATACATGGCTTACCGATGCGATGGAAGGTCCTACACCTGTTTCGGCATTGATTCACGCAGCGACTATGGTAACAGCAGGGGTATTCTTAATCATTAGAGCTAACCCACTCTATAGTATGGATGCTGTTGCTGGTGTCTCTATGTTTATCGCCGCACTGGGTGCTTTTGTTGCTTTCTATGCTGCTTCGATGGCATTGAGTGCAAGGGATATTAAGAGAATTGTTGCTCTTTCAACACTCTCTCAGTTAGGTTATATGTTTGTTGCTGCTGGTTTGGGTGCATATTGGATTGCTCTTTTCCACCTTGCAGCACACGCATTCTTTAAAGCCTTGCTTTTCCTTGGTGCTGGTAACGTTATGCACGCAATGGATGATGAGCTTGACATCTTTAAAATGGGTGGTATGAGAAAAGCGATGATGGGTTCTTATATTTATATGGGAATCGCTTCAGTTGCACTGGCTGGTCTTCCATTCTTTGCAGGATTCTACTCAAAAGATGCCATTATCGAGACAGCCTTTAATGAAGGAACTTTCATTATTTGGGGTATCTTAGTTATTACAGCTGGTATGACAGCGTTCTACAGCTTTAGACAAGTATTCTTTACCTTCCATGGTGAAGAGCGTTATAAGCCATTAGGGTTCCACCCACACGATATGTACAAATATGTACTTATAGCAATGGCTCCTTTAGCACTTCTTGCTATCTCATTTGGTTGGTTCATGGGAAGCTTCCAGGAGTTTATTACTAAAGCTCTTCCAAACTATGAGATGAGTCATACGACACACCATTGGGCCTGGTTACTTGCATCAATTGTTGTTGCATTGGCTGTAACAGGTATTGTTATTGCTTATAAGAAATATGCTGGAAAAGGTGCTAAGGCATGGAAAAGAGATGAAGAGTTTGAACAATCATTTATCTATAGATTAGTAGCAAATCAGTACTATGTTCCAAAATTCTATGACGAGTATATTGTTCAACCATATACAATCGCATCTGAAAAATTCTGGAAACTTGATATGAAAGTGGTTGATGGAACCGTTGACTTTATTGGTAAAGCTCTTTACAAGTCTGGGGATGTATCAAGAGGGATGCAAAATGGTAACCTTTCATCGTACCTTAATTGGATGGGTGTAGGTACACTATTGTTAATATTGGCTGCAGCAGTTGCTGTAGTCATGGGTTAAGGAGAGGTTATGAGTCATATATTAAGTGTATTAATATTTTTCCCAGCACTTGCGGCTATTTTGGGATTTGTAGTAGATAAGAAGAGTGCAAAAGCATATGGTATTGCTGTAGCAGCAGTAGAGTTTTTATTGTCAATTTGGTTATGGATGGCTTATGATAGTGCTAATCCTGGTATGCAGTTTACTGAGTTTGCACCACTGATTGCACAATTTGGTATCTCATATAACTTAGGAGTTGATGGTATTTCACTCTTTATTGTTATTATGTCAACAATGATTACCTTACTTGGTATTATCTTATTAGATGAAGATAAAATTC
>JAHZJZ010000300.1 GCA_022600655.1 Campylobacterota bacterium
ATGTCGGGATGAGGGCAACCCGACCTACGCGTTACAAATTTTCCTGAAGGTAATCTAATGCTTTGCTTTTAGCCTCACCTATCTTAGAAGCATCTTTCCCACCAGCTTGGGCAAAGTCTGGGCGACCTCCACCTCCACCACCTAAAATAGGAGCGATGGCTTTAATCCAGTTTCCAGCTTTGACATTGGTCTCTTTTGAACCACAGGCAATCATTACTTTATCACCTTTTTTCTGAAACAACATAATGGCAAGGTTAGGGTACTTATTTTTTGCTTCATCAATCAGCTCTTTAATATCACCTGCTTCTACTTCGTCAACGATGACTGTCGTACCATTAATTTCAGAAGCTGACAACTCTTTTTTAGTTGAGCTTAGAGCCGTTTTTAGTTCACCTTTGAGTATTTTAACTTGCTCTTTGAGGTTATTGATTCCAGCCATTGCATTTTGGTTTTTAAGTTCAGTTTTAATTTCAGTAATTTCATTTCGTAAACTTTTTACAGCTTCTATCGCTGCATTTCCACAAATTGCTTCGATTCTTCGCACTCCTGCTGATACTCCAGACTCTTTGGTAATCATAAAGAGACCAATCTCAGAAGCATTGTTTACATGCGTACCACCACAAAGTTCTATAGAGTCTTGTGCAAAACTTACCACACGCACTTCATCACCATACTTCTCACCAAAGAGAGCCATGGCTCCAGAGTTTTTCGCTTCATCTACCGACATTACTTCTGTTTTACCAGTGATATTACGGCTAATTTTATCGTTAACCCATGCTTCTACTTGGGCAATCTCTTCACTGCTCATCGCTTGAGGGTGAGAGAAGTCAAAACGCAGACGTTTGTCATCGTTTAGTGAACCTGCTTGGGCGATGTGGTCACCTAAAATTTCTCTAAGTCCTGCATGAAGGAGGTGAGTGGCTGAGTGGTGTTTTTCTATTTCAACTCGGCTATTATCTACTATAGCTTCAACTTGGTCACATACTTTTAAAGAGCCTTCTACTTCACTTAGGTTCATCTCTAAGAATTTTCGTGTATCTAGTACTTTAACAGTACCGTTAAGGGTTCCTGTGTCACCTGTTTGTCCACCTGATTCAGCATAGAAAGGAGTGTTACTTAGGTAGACCCAACCTTTACCATTAATCGCTTCAACACGTTTAAAGTTCTCATCAAGTAGAGCCAGTACCGTTGCTTTACTTGTAGTGGTGGTGTATCCTACAAACTCATTGTCACCAAATGACTCTTTTAGCTCTTTAAAGTCACCTGTTGTGGCAGCATCACCTGTTCCTTTCCATCCAGCTTTTGATTGGGCTTTTTGGGCATCCATTTTTCTATCAAACGCATCAATGTCAAGTTGAATGTTTTTTTCACGTAACATATCTTCGGTAAGGTCAAGAGGGAAACCATAAGTGTCATAAAGTTTAAAGGCAACTTCACCGTTAAAGGTATCGGTGGTGTTTTTTAGCTCTTCACTAAAGAGTTTAATCCCAGCCTCAATGGTATCAAAGAAACGCTCCTCTTCCATCTTCATGGCTGTTTTAATCGCTTCTGATTTGCTACCAAGGTAGTCATACTGCTCACCCATTACATCAACCAGTGTATCAACCAGCTTGTACATAAATGGTTCTCTTAGTCCAAGCAGGTAACCATGACGAATCGCACGACGCATGATTCTTCGTAGAACATATCCACGTCCCTCTTTGTCAAAGTTGACTCCTTGAGCCAAAAGGAATGAACACGAACGCAGGTGGTCAGCAATAACACGGTACGATGCAGAGTTATCAGCATCATAATCGTATTTACTTCCTACTAATTCACCAATTTTATCAAGGAATGGCATGAATAGGGTAGAGTGGTAGTTATTTAGTACTCCCTCTTTAATTGCTACAACTCTTTCAAGACCCATACCTGTGTCGATGCTTGGTTTTGGAAGAGGGTTTAGTGTTCCTGTCTCATCACGGAAATATTGCATAAATACCAGGTTCCAGATTTCTAAGAAACGGTCACCCTCACCACCCATTTTGTCCTCTTCGGAGTTAAAGTGTTCTGCACCTTGGTCGTAGAAGATTTCGCTACATGGGCCACAAGGTCCCACATCGCCCATTTGCCAGAAGTTATCAGCATCGCCAAAACGGATGATTCTATCAGCAGATATATGTTTTTTCCACAGCTCTTCAGCCTCATCATCGCTGTCATGTACGGTAACCCAAAGTTTTTCAATCGGTAGATTTAAGTATTTTTCAGAGGTAATAAACTCCCAAGCATAAGCGATGGCTTCCTCTTTAAAGTAGTCAGCAAATGAGAAGTTCCCCAACATCTCAAATAGCGTATGGTGACGTGCTGTGTAACCTACATTATCAAGGTCATTGTGTTTCCCACCAGCTCTTAGACAAGTTTGTGAACTTGTAGCACGAGGCGTAGCAGGAATAGGTGCTTCGCCTGTAAAGATATTTTTAAACTGAACCATTCCAGCGTTGGTAAACATTAGTGTCGCATCATCAGGCACAAGTGGTGAACTTGGAATAAGTTCATGCCCTTTGCTTTGAAAATAGTTTAGAAACTCTTGTCTGATATTCATGGTAAAACCCCGTGTTTTTAATTGTGGGTATTTTAGCTAAAATGTGGTTATTGTGAGATAAAGGGTTTCATTTCCTGTGAAATTTTCGTATAAAGCTCACTTAACCAAGGGTACTTATCGTTTCCTATTGCTACATCACGCAGTCTAAAGTCAACAGGAGCTAGGATAAGTTTGATATTTGACATGCCTACTTTCCCCGCTAAAAAGTATAACTCCTCTATACTATCATCTCCAATAGGGATACACCCTGTGGTTACATAACTTCCATGTATCATGATATCGCTACCTAAGTTGGTACGTTTGTCTCTTTTGGCTACTTTTTTGTCAAAATTGTTAGGGTAGTTAACACGCATGGAGAGATGAAACTTACTGTTGGGATTGAGGTAGGTAATACGGTAGATACCTTCAGGAATCTGTCGGTCACCCTCTCTAAGTTTTGGACCTAGTCTTCCAGAAAACCCTGTAAAAGGGTAGGTGTGTATATGTTGCCATTTTCCGTTCAGTTCACCCCAAACTTCTAATAACTGTTCATGTTTGAGTCCAATAAGGGTTAATTTTTTAGGGTAGATTACAAAGTCACTGTCGGCAAGTAGTCTTTTGAGTCTTCTTTCAGAGTTTAATTTTTCTATAGGCTCTGTAGTAGTGGGTAAAGACCATAATTTACTTTCAGCTTTACACTCTTCTTGTTTGGTTTGGTTACACTCAGGAAGTGCGATGGGTTTGACATCTTTATGTATCACATATTTTTGATAGTAAGGATACCAAATGGGTTTACCATAAAAGTAAAATATAGTACTACCAAGTATGAACAGAAAGGTAAAAAGTATAAAGTGAAGCAAAATCTTTTTCATGTTTAGGTTAGGTTTTTAAGTAAAGTGGCAATCTTTAATGCACCATCTTGCTCGGTGATGTCTTGAAGTTGAGTACTCTTCTCTTTCATGCTCTCATCTAAGATAGCAGTGATGTTATCTAGCTTTATATCCTCTTCTCTGCTTATCCATGCTAGGTTTTGGTCAACTAAAAACTTAGCATTATGGTATTGGTGGTCACCTGCTGCGTAAGGGTAAGGAATAAAAAGTGTAGGACAGGCAATGGCACAAAGCTCCCATAGGGTTGAAGCACCAGAACGGGCAATGGCGAAGTCAGCTTGTTCCATATAGGAAGAGAGTTGGGTGGTAAATCCAAAAACTTCAGCCTCTACACCAATATCTCTATATGTCTGTTCTACCTCTTTAATATTTCGCTCACCTGCTTGGTGAATGATTTTGATATTTCTCTCTTTTAACAGAGACGCCAACTCAAGAGCAAGTCGGTTGATTGCCATAGCACCTTGTGAACCCCCTAAAAAGATAACGGTTTTAATCTCATCACGTATACGTGACTTATCAAAAAACTCTTTTTTGATAGGGTAGGCTAAAATTTCACTCTCTTCTTCATACGAAGAGATAAAAGCTTTGGCATAAGGTCTAAGTAGTTTGTTTAGTGACCCAATGGCAGCATTTTGTTCATGTATGACCAGAGGAATACCTAAGCTTTTAGCAGCAAAAGAGGTAGGGGCTGCTGAGAATCCTCCCACACAAAAGACCACTTTCGCCTCTGCTTTTTTAAGAATTTTTCTGGCTTGTAGGGTCGCTTTGAAAAGCATAAAAATTGACTTGAACTTTCCTACAATACCTTGATTTACTACCCCTTGGGTATCTAAAAAATGGGTAGATTGAAATTGTGTATCCTCTTCAAACCAAGCTCTGTCTTGACCTTTCGTTGAACCAATGTAGATGAGGTTAACGTTTAAAAGTTCCTCTTTTACAGCTTTAATAATCGCCAAGTGACCCCCAGTGCCACCTCCTGTCATAACAATACTCATTAATCCCTCCTTGGTATTACTTTTTTAGAAATCATTAGCACCAGTCCAACACTTAATGAGGAAGCAATGATTTGTGAACCACCATAACTTAGAAATGGTACAGCAATACCTTTAATAGGGGTAATACCTGAAATACCAAAACTATTAATTAAAAATGAGAAAGCCAAAAGCAGAGCCACACCAACACAAAAGAGATAGTAGACAGGGTTTTCAACACGTGCAGCGATTTTAAAAATACGAAAAAGAATAAAAAGCATGGTTAAAACCACCACGAAAATAGCAATAAACCCTAACTCTTCCATTATGCCTGAAAGTACAAAGTCGGTGTGTACTTCAGATAAAAAGCCTAATTTATATTGACCATTTCCTATGCCTTGCCCCCAAAATCCACCATGGTTTATGGCATCTAGTGAGTTAGATATCTGATAGGTCTCTAATCGGTTGGCTTCATTGTCAAATGAGAGAAACCACTCTTGGATTCTTTTGAGTCGATGAGGTTGGGTAATGATAAGCAGTATAAAGCCTGTGAACCCTATACCAAAAAGAATAGAGAAGAAACGGAAACTACTTCCTACTAAAAGAAAAAGTACCAGTAAGGTAGCAGAGATAACCACGGTTTGTCCTAAATCTTTTTGAAATACAGCAATGAGTAGGGTAGAGACAATCAAGATAACCACATAGGGTATAAAGGTTTTAATCTCATCACCTAAAGGCATACGACCTTTAGGAAGTCTGGTTCGTACCAGAGACCACGAGATAAACATAATAAAGCCAATTTTATAGAACTCAACAGGGGTAATAGAGACAGAACCAAGGTTTATCCATCGTTTTGCACCACCTACACTACGTACAAAACTCTCTGAGAGGAAAGGCATAAGCAGTAGGATAAAAAGGAATGTTAAAAATAGAAAGATACCAATGGGTCTAAACCACTTATCTGGGTTGAGTTTACTTAAGGTAATAATTAAGGTAATACCGATACCAACAGCGATTAATTGACGAATAAAAAAGTGTGTATCGGTATATCCATGTTGAATAGTAGCATAGGTTGAGAGGGAGTAACTCATGATGAGTCCTATTAATAGGAGTAAAATAGTCGCACCAAAGAGGGGTTTATCAATCATAGTTATATTTTCTTCTTTAATTTTTATTGTTAGTTTATGATATTTTATCGAAAACTTGTGTAAATGATAGTAAAATATTGATTATAAATAATAGATAAATTATAACTTATAAGAAGAAATTAACAGGGATAATATGGAAGAAGAGTATTCAGAAAATAGGATAATACGGTATAGAAGTAGTATATTGCTTGGTATGTTTATTATTATAGCTTCCCTATTGATGGTTTTTCTTATTACTATTTTAATGACAATTCACTCTGATCGTAAAACAGGCAACAGATTTGCTTCTATTGAGAACAAAGCTGTAAGAGGAAAAGTTATTTCAGCTGATGGGTATACCCTAAGCTACAGTCAGAAGCACTACCGAGCAGAGGTCAATGCTAGAAGTATTGACCCGAAGAAAAAAGACCTTTTTATTAATCTTTTTAGTATCTATAGTGGCATTCCAAAGAAGAAGATAATCTCTAAGTTTGTTAATAAAGAGGGGAAGAGTAAAAGAGGTCGTGTCATTCTATGTAACGATATAGATGTGAGGTTAGCCAGTGACTTAAAGGCACTTGGTCATAAAATGAGTAAAATGAAAATATTTAGACCTTTAGACAAGAGTAAACCTCACTTGGTACTAGGACTAGATATTGTTGCTGATAGTGAGAGCCGTTACTTCCCTTATAAAGATATGTTGACACCAACGCTTGGTTATGTTCAAACCAAAGAGATTGAAGGGTATAAGGCACCTGTTGCCATTAAAGGGCTAGAGAAGGCATACGACTCTTATCTCTTACCACAAGAGAATGGATTGATTAAAGGTAGACGAGATGTTTTAGGTACGGTTATACGGACAGGTGAGAGCCAAAGTGTACACCGTAGTGATGGAATGAATTTACATATTAACATCCCTATAAACTTTCAGCAGAGTGTTGAAAATGTTTTAGATAAGATGAAAAGACAGATTGCGGCTGAAGAGATATTAGTAACGGTTATGGATTCTCAAACGGGGCAGGTACTAGCATTGGCTTCCTCTGAGAGGTTTGATCCTGAACGTATTCGTCAAAAGGATGTAACGGCGTTAAACCCAAACTTTTCAGAGTATCTTTATGAGCCAGGTTCGGTTATTAAACCATTGACTTTGGCTATTGCCTTAGACAACAATAAGGTAGACCTTCGTAAGAAAATTAAACTTGGAGGCAAACATAAGGTTACCGATAAGTATACGATTACGGATGATGATTATTTTGCTGCATTGAACCCACGTGGTATTATTATCTACTCTTCAAATATTGGTATTGCTAAAATTGGGTGGAGGTTGTCTGGAAAAGAGCTTTATGATGGTCTACGTAATTTTGGATTGGCTCAAAAGAGTGGTATTGATTTCTCTAAAGAGTTAGAGGGTCGTATAAAAGCACCCTATCTTTTAGAAGATGCAACCTATAGTGGTAACACGGCTTATGGATACAGTATGTTTACCAATCTGTTGCAGTTGGTTAAAGCCTACAGTGCCTTTAACAATGATGGTATTGCTGTAACCCCAAGAATTGTCAATAGACTCTCTGATAACCACAATAGAGTCTATGATGTGAATGTTGAAGTTCCTTCTCTTCAAGCTTGTTCGGCAAATACAGCTGGAGAGATGCACAAAATCTTAAAAGATGTTGTTGAGATAGGTACAGGAACAGCTGCCCAGTACGATGGCTTAGAAGTTGGAGGGAAAACAGGTACAGCACATGTTGCCTATAAAGGTAAATATATTGAGGAGTATCATAGTAGCTTTTATGGTTTTGTAAACGATAAGTTTGGACATAAATATACGATTGGTGTACTGGCTATTAAACCTAAAAAAGTCTATTTTGCCTCTCAAACGGCTGCACCTACTTTTTATAAAGTAGTGGATAAAATGGTAGAGTTTAATTATCTTATACCTGATGAATCATTGGCAAAAAAACATCTAAAACGAAGAGCCAAGATGCGTAAACAGAAACGTGATGCTTATATAAGAAAGATTAGAGCTTATAACAAAGAGCATGGTTTAGAAGAAGAGATAGAATAAAAAGTTACATAGAGGAGAGTTATATATGTTAAAACAGATAAAAAAAGTGTTGGCAGTTGGAGTTATCGTAGGATTATTTAGTGCTTGTGTAGGTGTTGACCCACAAGGAAGAGGCTACTCTGTAGCGATACCTATGGGAATGATTAACTCAACACTTGCACAAGGTTTCCCTGTAGAAGAGAAAGTCAGTTATGGTATCGTAAGTGGTACGCTCAATGTGGAAACCCCTAATGTACTAGGACAAGCAGGAGATGATAAGCTTGGTGTGGGTACAGCATTTAAATTTACTAACTTTTTAATTCCAGATGGTATTAATGGTAGTGTAAATTTAGCTTCAGGAGTAAGTTATGATGCCAACAGTAAAAATCTTTACTTAGCAAAGCCGATGGTTAACGAGATAAAGTTTCAAAACTTCTCTTTAGCTAAACATCTAACTCCTGAGATGCGAAATGCTATTGGTATGGTGATTGCTGAAACCATCGCTAAAAAACCAATTTATAATCTAAATAAAAGTGGAAATATCGCAACAGGTCTAGTGAGAGGTATTGATGTTCGTAATGGTCAAGTGTTTGTAACATTTGGATTATAGTATGAATATTGTAGGTATTTCTCGTCAAAGGCGAAGCTTTAGTGAGAGGAATTTTCAGAGAGCTTTGCTCTTTGGGAAGGAGACCTTAATATGAACAACAAGCCTAAATATACTCTATTTAAAAATGCATCTTATGCATGGGATGGTCTAGTTCATGCAGTTAAAACAGAGACCTCTTTTAAAATAGAACTTGCCATTGCTGTTTTATTTTTTCCCTTAGTCTATTTTTTACCATTTGAATTGATTTATAAACTGGTTTTGATTATCACCTATTTTATGATTATGATAGCAGAGCTACTTAACTCTGCTGTTGAGAATGTGGTAGATTTGGTGACTGTAGAGAAACACCCTTTGGCTAAAGCTGCTAAAGATATTGGGGCTACTGCTGTACTCTTTTCAGTAATTTTACATCTGCTTTGTTGGGTGATAATTGGGGTTGAGTATTTTGCGTAATATTGGTCGCTGAACCGACCCTACTTTATCTCCTCAACTTCATCATCTCTATCTAAAATATAACAAAATTTTAATCCATGTAAAAAGATAGCCCAGGAGATATAAATCCACAAGAAAAAGAAGAGCAAAATACTTAAGCTCCCATAGATGCTTAAGTAGGTTTTGTTATGCAGTACATAGAAAATAAACCCCATTTTAGCCAAATACCAAGCCAGTGAAGCGATAAAAGAGCTAATAACTGCTGCAAGATTAGAGACGTCTGCATTGGCTGAGATTTTATAAGTTAAAAAGAAAATTCCCCAAATAATAATAAATGGAAGCATACCTAAAAGTTCTATCCCTGCTGTGAGTTGGCTTTTATCGAGAAACTGTTGTATCTGTGTGGAGAGGTAGAAAGAGAGAACCAACATAATAGGAGTGAGGGTTACCAGTGTCCAGTAGATAGAGAGTGATGACCAAAAACCTCTCTGCTCAGACTCAAAAATATCATTAACAATATAGTCATAGTTTTTGAAAAACATCATCGAGGCAAAAAGAACATAGACAACCCCTACAACTCCTAACTTTCCAGAGTTTTCTACAAATCCATTGATGTAAGTGAGTATCTCTTGGGAGTGTGTGGGCATAAGATTTTCAAAAAGCATGGCTTGTATATTGGTGTAGATAGAGTCAAAGATAGGTAAGTTGGTAAAGATAGAGAGGACGATGACTAAAAGAGGAATGATGGAGAAAAGCGTATAAAAACTCAAACTAGCCGAGTAGTAACTGAGTTTGTCATCGAAAAGAGCCGTGATGAAATCACGTACAAAGATGTAATACTCTTTAAAAAGTTTTTTAAATTTAATCTCTTTTCTCATAGTCTC
>JAHZJZ010000301.1 GCA_022600655.1 Campylobacterota bacterium
AAAACTTTTTATTTTCGCCAATAAGTACAGAGCAGTAAAGATGTTGTGCTTCGGTTTCTGAAATAATTCGTTCTCTATTTTTTGTAGCATTTAACATAATTCCTACATTAATAAACTCTTCACTAAGCTCATTTGGAACGTATCTAATCACTTGGTATTCATACATTTTTCGCATTGTCACCTCCTCTCTTTACTTATTTTATTTTATTGTGAACTCTACTGGTTAAAATATCTATCATAATGTCTGCACAAAAATGAGTCTCCCATTCAGGGGGAATACTCTCTATAATATTTCTAATTATAGCTTCAATATCCTTTTTATCCAAAGATGTAAACTCATTTGTATCTTTAAAGATATAATCTGGACGTTTAACAATATCCATATTTTGAAAGTACATATAACGGTTATTAATGTTATTGGTCTTTACATCACTATAGAGTTCTGTAGAGTCCATTGACAATCCCCAATCTATGGCATAAAATTGATTTTTCTTAGTTTGGTCTTTTAATATGTTTGTATTATCAAGTGTTCTATCATCATTCATCATAATATTATCTATGGTTCTTACAGCTCTAATAAATGCTTTATGCTCTATCTCACTCTTTTCTGTTTTTCTAACATTATCTAAAAATTCAATAGCGATATTAGTACCCTTAGAAGCTAAAAAATATGCCAAACTCTCTTTTGAAATAGAAGACTTCTTAGCCAACTCTATAGAAAAGTCATCTATCTCTATAAGTTTTAATTTTTGAGGAGCAATCTTTAGTTTAAAGTGTTCTATGAGTTTATAGGCAATATACTCATTGGTGTTACTTCTATCTTTTCCATTTACATAATCTTTACGAAATTTCAAAATATAAGTTTTTCCATCATCAGCCACTATTTTAATGGGTTTAGAGTTACCATAAGGCAATGAGCCAATAATTTTTTCTATCTGTAACACAATGCTCCTTTTTTCTTAGTGGAATTATACAAAGTTTACTTTATACCTCTCCCCTAACATCCACCTTCCCAGTAACCACAGCCGACACCAAAGCCACACGGCGTTCTTTGAGGAGTTCTATGGCTTTGGTTGATTTTTCTATGAGCGTGTCAATTTGTTTTGTTTTTTGGTCGAGGTAGTTGGCTATTTGGGTTTGTTCTTTTAGTGGGGGAATTAATACTGGTAATTGCTTTAATATATCTTGACCTAAAGATGCTCTTGTCACTAAATTTAATTGTTTTTCAAAAAAAGCTTGTGAATGACCTGTTCTAAAATAATATTTAGAAAAATTTTCATTTAAAACATTTTTTAATTGTCTGAATCGAATTGTAAAACCTGAAAAAGTTGCTTTTTCAATAGTTTCTAAACAAGTAGAAGCCATGCCAATATCATTTATTGTTTCAGATGTTCTTGTAAAGAAAATATCTCCTTTACGTACAGAATAAATATTTTGGTCTTCTTTTGATGATTTTGCTAATCCTTTTATAGTAAAGGGTAAAGTTCCATTTTTATAAATATCTCCATAATTCACAAAAGGAAATCCAGAACCAAAATAATCTTTACCTTTACTAATTCCATTTTGTAATAATCCAATATATCTTAGAGGCGTAACTTCCCAATGCTTAGGCATTTCCCCCAACCAAGCAATCCCACTCTCTTTCATAGCCACAGAATCATCCAAACCTTTAGTCACAGCATGACTAATGAGTGCTTGTCGTTTCTTTTTTAGAAGTTCTATTAGGGTTTGCTGTTTTTTGATTAGGGTGTCGATTTTTTTTGTTTCTTGGGTTAGATAGTTGGATATTTGGGTTTGTTCTTCTTTTGAAGGAACAGGAAAAAAAGCATTAGAGATACCATCTTTACCTACAGCATACCGTGTAATTCCATTTGCTGAAATCTTAAATTGGTCATGTATTCCACTAGAATTAAATGCTCTAAAAAAATAATTTCCATTAAAATTTCTAGGTTTTATTTGAGCTAAATGATACCCACAAATAACACCTTTTAATGTTTCAGGAACATAAGTTGATATGGCTATATCTTCTGCTCCTTCTGAATCCTTTGTAATAATTACATCTCCTGCTTCTAAAGTAAACTTTTTAATCTGTTCATCTTTAGCCGTTGCTTTCATAAATGACATATCAGAGGTAATAAAATCATTATAATAAACATCTGTATAATTACAAAGTAAAACTTCTTTTTCTCCATCTTTACTTTTTTTATCTACATTACTAAGGTTTACTTTTGCAATATGCTTTAATCTCTTAACCTCCCACCCCTCAGGAACCTCTCCCAACCAAGCAACACCACTCTCTTTGTATTTTGGGTAGGGTTTATACATAATGACGCTCCGTAGGTCGGGTTGCCCTCATCCCGACATCTATTCGCATAAAACCAATATTCGATAAAACAAAAAACATCTGCATAACAACGTTAAATGAACGATGAAATCTATTGGTTATTTGAGTTTGTGTCGGAATGAGGGCAATCCGACCTACGGTTGTTTTATTTTCATGACTTTTGGTGCGTTGGGAAACGCACCCTACGTTAGATTTCATGTAACAACCCCACAATCTCCTGACTCAACGTCTCTAACTCAGCGTCTATCTCCTCTAAACTTCGTGGAGGAACATACTCATAAAAGTGACGATTAAACGGAATCTCATAACCGACTATGCCCACTTCGCCATCTTTGGCATCTACCTTTTTTTCATCTATCCATGCCAACGGAACATGAGGTTTAACCTCACGTGCAAAATATGTATAAACATCTTCACTCAACGGCACGTTTTCGTAGTCACGCAGGTCAGCATTGGCTTCTAAATTTCCTTTTTTGTCACGGCATAAAACAGCATCATCATTATGCTCTGCTAAATGCTTTTGCAACAACTTAAATTGTGATGCTGTTAACTTTACATCTAAGGCTTTCATGAACACTTCACGGTCATCTATCTGCTCATCCATTTTAACTAATGAGCTTAAAACCTCTGCTCCTAAATCACCTAGCTTTATAAACGCTTTGTCTGCCTGAAGTGCTTCAAGTTGCTCTGCATCATGAGGGTAAAAGCTCAACTGTAACGGTCGCTCAACCGTGATTCGTCGATACCCAAAATCAGTTGTATCAAAAAGTTTACACAGCTTTGAACTTTCACACTTGCCATGAATGCGTACTATTTCAGAGATGCTCTCTTCACTTAGCTCTTTTCGTTTGCTTCCTAGTGACTTTCTCATGCTCTGCCCCATATCTGTGGCATTAATGAGCTGAACTTTGCCTTTTCGGTTCTTGGTTTTGTGGTTACTCAAAATCCAAATATAGGTAGCGATTCCCGTGTTAAAAAACATATCGGTCGGCATAGCAACAATGCTCTCTAAAAGGTCATTTTCCAAAACATAACGGCGAATCTCACTCTCACCCGACCCTGCACCTCCTGTAAAAAGAGGTGAACCGTTCAGTATGATACCTATGCGACTTCCACCCTCGCTAATGGGTGACATTTTAGAGACAAGGTGCAACAAAAAGAGTAAAGAACCATCACTCACCCGTGGCAGACCTGCTCCAAAACGCCCCTCGTAACCTTGAAGTTTGTGTTCGTCGGTGACTTGCTTTTGTACCTTTTTCCACTCGACACCAAAAGGAGGATTGGACAACATATAGTTGAACTTTTTATCAGCCAATTGGTCATCACTTAGGGTGTTTCCATGTTTGATGTTTTTAACCTCTTGCCCTTTTATCATCATGTCGGCTTTACAGATGGCATACGATTCGGGGTTTAGCTCTTGCCCAAAGGTTCGCAGTGTGGCTTCAGGGTTGAGCTCATGAATGTACTCTGAACCCGAAGACAAAAAGCCACCTGTTCCAGCTGTTGGGTCGTAGAGACTTCGTACCACAGCAGGTTTGGTTAAGACCTCGTCATCTAAAGTAAAAAGCAATGAAGTAGTTAGGCGTACAATGTCTCGTGGGGTAAAGTGTTCCCCTGCTGTTTCATTGGACTGCTCAGCAAACTTTCGTATGAGTTCTTCAAAGAGCAACCCCATCTCATGGTTAGAAATTTTTTGAGGAGTTAGGTCAAAGTTGGCAAACTTTTCCACTATAAGGTAGAGTAAGTTGTTCTCTTTTAACTTCTCAATCTGTGCAGCAAACTCATACTTTTCAAATATCTCTAAGGCATTTGGGCTAAAAGCATTGATGTAAGACTCCAAATTCTCAGCAATGTTCGAAGAGTCATTCATGAGTTTAGAGAGGTCAAAAGCAGAGGTGTTAAAGAAGCTATGTTGTGACTTCTTGACCAAAAAGACCTCTAAAGGAACACCCAAACTCTTGCGTTTTTCTTTCTCATCTAAGACAGCTTGACGTGTCGGTTCAAGCACACACTCCAAACGACGCAAAAGCGTAAAAGGTAAAATAACCTTACCATAATCAGACTGTTTATAGTCTCCACGAAGTAAATCGGCTGTAGACCAGATGAGGGCTGAGAGGGATTGTGATGACATAAAAATTCCTAGGTTCTTTGATAAAAGTATTCTATCTAAAAAAATACTCAAAAAGTAAAATTCATAAAAAATATGACAATTTGACATATTTTTGGCTCTATCATGAAAAACCTACTAAAATGGTGATAATATTACACAACTAAGGATAAAGGATGTCAGTAACAATGGATGCAAACAAACAAAAAGCATTAGATATGGCAATGAAACAAATCGACAAAACTTTTGGAAAAGGAACTGTCGTACGTTTAGGTGACAAAGAGATAGAACCAATTGAAGCGATTAGCACGGGTTCATTGGGGTTAGATATGGCATTAGGGATTGGTGGTGTTCCTGTAGGAAGAGTGATTGAGGTTTATGGACCTGAGAGTTCGGGTAAAACTACCTTGGCACTACAGATTACAGCTTCTGCTCAAGCTGATGGTAAAGTGTGTGCGTTTATCGATGCTGAACATGCTCTTGATGTGCTTTATGCTAAAAACTTGGGTGTTGACGTAGAGAACCTTTTGGTCTCCCAACCTGACTTTGGTGAACAAGCACTGGATGTTTTAGAGACATTGCTCGTTCAGGTGCTGTTGATGTTATTGTGGTTGACTCCGTAGCTGCTTTAACACCAAAAGCAGAGATAGAGGGTGAAATGGGTGACCAACAGGTAGGTCTACAAGCTAGACTTATGAGTAAAGCCCTTAGAAAACTAACGGGTATTTTACATAAAACCAATACTACCGTTATTTTCATTAACCAAATTCGTATGAAAATCGGAATGATGGGTTATGGAAGTCCAGAGACAACCACAGGTGGTAATGCCCTTAAGTTTTATGCTTCTGTTCGTATAGATGTAAGAAGAATCGCTACACTCAAACAGGGTGAGTCGCAAATCGGTAACCGTGTTAAAGCAAAGGTTATCAAAAATAAAGTTGCCCCACCATTTAGACAAGCAGAGTTTGACATTATGTTTGGTGAGGGTATCTCTAAAGAGGGTGAATTGGTTGACTATGGTGTTAAGCTTGACATCATTGACAAGTCTGGTGCATGGTTTAGCTACGGTGAAGGAAAACTAGGACAAGGAAAAGAGAATGTTAAGGCTAAATTTAAAGAAGATATAACTCTTAGAGATGAAATTGAAGGAAAAATTAAAGAGGCTCTTGGAATCACCAGTATGTTAACCATGGACAGTAAAGAGATTAAAGATACTGATGAGTAATGCTTATCTCTTTGCCTTAATATGCTAAAATTTCATAACTAAAATATCTAAGGGTAGAAAATGATTTTTATTGATGATGTAAGAGCTAATGAAGTAATGGACAGTAGAGGTAACCCTACTGTTCAAGCAACAGTAAGTCTTAGTGATGGAACTGTTGCATCTGCTATTGTTCCAAGTGGTGCGAGTACAGGTAAAAGAGAAGCCTTAGAGCTACGTGATGGTGGAAGCCGATACATGGGTAAAGGTGTACTAACCGCGTGTGAAAATGTTAATGAAAAAATTGCCGATGCACTGGTTGGTATCTCTCCATTTAATCAAGCAGAAGTTGATTTAACCATGAAAGCACTTGATGGTACTAACAACTACTCAGAGCTTGGTGCTAACGCTGTTCTTGGTGTCTCTATGGCTGTAGCACGTGCGGCTGCACAGAGTCTAAATATGCCTCTTTACAGATACCTTGGTGGAGCCAATGCAGTAACCCTTCCTGTTCCTATGTTTAATATCATTAATGGTGGGGAACACGCAAACAACTCTGTTGACTTCCAAGAGTATATGATTATGCCTGTTGGATTTACTACATTCTCAGATGGACTTCAAGCTGTAGCAGAAATCTATCAACACCTTAAAAAAGTAATTGACGATATGGGTGAGAGTACCGCTGTTGGTGATGAGGGTGGATTTGCTCCAAACCTTAAGAGTAATGAAGAGCCACTTCAAGTTATCATGGAAGCGATTGATGCGGCTGGATATAAAGCTGGTGAAGAGATTGTTCTTGCTCTTGATGTTGCTGCTTCTGAACTTACTAATGATGAGGGACTTTATGTTCTTAAATCTGAAAATAGAGAGCTTACCAGTGCAGAGATGGTAGAGTACTATGCTGACCTTTGTGAGAAATATCCTATTACCTCTATTGAAGATGGTCTTGATGAAGATGACTGGGATGGTTGGAAAATCTTAACTGAGAGACTTGGTGAGAGTGTTCAGTTAGTAGGGGACGATCTTTTTGTAACCAACGTCTCTATTTTATCTGAAGGAATTGAAAAAGGGATAGCTAACTCTATTTTAATTAAACCAAATCAGATTGGTTCAGTATCTGAGACCATGCAGACCATTAGACTTGCTCAAAGAAGTGGATACACATGTGTAATGTCACACCGTTCAGGAGAGAGTGAAGATACTTTCATCGCTGACTTTGCTGTAGCACTTAATACAGGTGAGATTAAAACAGGTTCAACCGCAAGATCTGATAGAATCGCTAAATATAACCGTCTCTTAGAAATTGAAAGAGAGCTTGGTCAATTTGAATACCTAGGTGCATCAATTTTTGCATAATAGACTATGATTACTTTTTCAAAAGATATAGAACCCACCATTAAAAAGATAGAAGAGCTTTTTGGGCTCTCTATCAAGATTTTCTTGGCAACAGCTCTTGTTGTTATATTTTTAGGGGTCTATGTTGCTAATCTTATCTATGGAAACAACTCTTTAAGTGTCCTCAAAAAATTACAAAGAGAGAAACAAGTGCTTCACCATGAAATCAACACTTTAAAAAAAGAGAATGCTACACTACATAAAACCTACCTTGAGTGGAGTGATGCAGAGCAGTAGAGAACTGTTATCTCTTCGCAATAAACTTTATAGCTATCATAAAGAAAATAACCTCAAGCAGACTGGCTAAAATAATCGCATAATAGTTATGTTCATCTAAAATTCCATGATGATGTCCTACTGTTGCTGTTGCAACCAAAAGGGTTAATGGCATAGAGAGAGACAAGGCAACGAGTGTTGCATCTTTATACCCAATCAATTTAACTAAAGCTGACGAAGCCATTAACCTAACCACTATCATTACAATAAGTATTTTAATCGCTGTACCAATAACATCTGAAAAATAAGCATAATCGAATGAAGCCCCTACATGAATAAAGAAAATAGGGACTAAAAAACCAAAACCAAAGCTTGACATCTTATGTTCAAGCTCTCGTTTATGATGAAAAAATGTTGAGATAAACAGACCTGCAATAAAAGCACCAAATGCCAACTCCAGATACAAACCTTGCATAATCACAATCATCATAAAAAAGATACCCATCGCTAAACGTAAATCTTGATCTTTTTCATTAGCATGTGGCATCATTTTAGCTTTTAACTCTGGGAACCACCAAAAGATAAGACGGAAAAAGTAATATAGTCCTAAAACGATACCTAAAAAACCTACCAAGAGTAGTATTTTATAAAAGAGTGCTTCACTAAATCCTAAAGCCACAGAGACCTCTAAAATGGTTAATACTGTAATACTAAGTACTTCACCAATAGCCCCAACATAGAGTGCCACTTTAATCCACTCTGTATTCTTACCATACTCTTTACTTAAAGAGGCTAAGAGACCAATAGATATAAGGGGCAGTGCAGCCGTGACAATAGGGTTTAATCCTAATATAAAATGACCTAAAAGAATAGTTGAAGCAGCCAGTATGGCTAAAAAGATTAATGCCTTAATGGTGTAGTCTTTAGGCATTTTAATAATGCTTTTCAGATTAACTTCAAGTCCTGCCAAAAACATTAAATATAAAAAACCCACCTCAGCCATAAGGTCAAAGTAGACCTTAGCATCACCACCTCCTGCTATGATTAGCCCCAAAGGAGCCAACAGTGAACCTAATATAATTTCAATAGGTGCCGTAGGCAGTTTTAAAAAAGTTGATAGATAAGGAGAGAAAACTAATATTAAAGAGAGGGTTAATATGAGTGTAATATTACTATCCATGACAACTGGTTGCCACCTTATACCCTACTCTATCAAGCATTGTTTTGTCTCTGTGTGGGTCATCACCTGATGTGGTTAAGTAGTCACCGATAACAATAGAGTTTATCCCCGCATCAAACATCGCCTGTTCACTACCACTAAAAATCAGTTCACGTCCTCCAGCAACCATTAACAGTCTCTCATCACCCAAACGAGTTTTTGCCTCTTTAATAATTTCAAGAGCCTCCTCTTGTGTAATGTTTCTACTTTTAATAGGTAGTGCAATATTTGGAATATAGAAATTTAAAGGGGTAGACTCTGGTTGTAAACTTACAATAGCATCAAGCAGACTTTTTCTATCTTCAATACTCTCACCCATTCCCCAGATACCACCACTACAGAGCTGTAGACCTACCTCTTTGACATTTAGACATGTTTGGTAGCGTTC
>JAHZJZ010000302.1 GCA_022600655.1 Campylobacterota bacterium
GGAGAGGAGGATTTGCAGATGGCTACCCCTGATAATAGAAGAGAAGCCAAAAATAGAAATGTTGAGATATTTATTAAGTAAAAATCATGTTTAGATGGTTTAAATATCTTTTTGCTATTACCTTTGTTCTACTTCTACATCTCTTTTTCTACAAGAGTGATGTCATCCAAAATATAGATCATAAATTTTATGATATTACTGCGATGTTTTTTAATCCTAAGTTAACTAAGGATGAGTTGTCACATACGGTTATTATAGATATAGATGAGAAGAGTTTAAATGCTGTTGGACAATGGCCATGGCCTAGAATTATTCAAACTAAATTGATAAATAAGTTAGATGCTATGCACCCATCAACCATAGGGTTAACGACTATTTTTCCTGAACTAGATAGAAGTTCACCCGTGGCTCTTCAGAAGTTTTACAGAGATACTTTTAACGTTCAGGTAGATTTATCACTTTTTCCTGAAGCATTAAAAAATAACGACAAACTTCTGGCTAAATCTATTAAAGATTCTGAAAGTGTCTTACCCATTTATTTCTATAAAAATAGTCGTGTTTTGGAACATTGTGAACGCTTAAGTTATAAAAATAATTTTTTTGAAACCATGGTAAAGAGTGAAGCAGACACCATTTTATGTAATCATAAATCAATACAAGAGAGTGTAGAAAATTTTGGTTTTATTGATGTACATTTAGATAGTGATGGGCTTGTTAGACGTATGCCTATTTTTATGGAGTATAATCAAAAAGTTTTTCCCTCTTTTGGCTTGGCGACCTTATTAAGTCTTGATTCTGAGATAGAACGGTTTAACAAACAACATTTTTCAATTTTGAATCATACGGTTAGTATGGATTTTCAGAGTAATGTTCTACTTGACTTCAATACACCTAAGCCTAAGACTATATCAGCCATAGATATTTTAAATAATAAAGTTTCGGATAAAGAGATTCAAGGGAAAATTGTGCTTATTGGCTCTACTGCCACAGGCATAACATCTAGGTATCCTCTCTCTAGTCATCATACGGTTTCAAATGTTAGGTTACAGAGCATATTGATTGATAATATTCTTAATGACAGGCTACATAGACAGCCTCTATATTATCAGAATTTAAACTTATGGCTCTCTTTAGTATTGTCTCTGTTATTACTTTTTTTTCTTATTAGACGATGGTATGTTTATATTTTTATCCTCTTTTTTTCTGTACTATTTTTTAGTGCTTTGGCGTTAGTTGTTGAGTATCTCAATGGAGTTTATATCTCTATAGGTTATTTTTGGACACCATTTTCTCATTACTTTTTTGTTGTTACCTTTTTCCTAATCATCATTAGTGCAAGAGAAGAGAAGAAGTTTTATAGAGCTTTGCAAGAGTCACATAGTGCTACTGTTGAGAGTTTATCGTTAGTTGTTGCCATGCGTGATGATGAGACAGGAGAGCATCTTAATCGAACAAAAAACTATGTTAGAGTTTTGGCAGAGTATCTTTATGCACAGAAACTTTATCCAGAGGTGCTTACGTTAAATCATATTCTACATATGTATGAAGCTGCACCTCTACATGACATTGGTAAAGTGGGGATTCCTGATACTATTTTAAAAAAACCAGGAAAGTATACCCCTGAAGAGTATGAAGTGATGAAGCAACATCCTGTTCTGGCTAAAAATGTGATTGAAAAAGCGATGAGACATTATGATAAAAATGTTTTTTTAGATGTGGCGTATAATATTGCTTACTATCATCATGAACGTTGGGATGGAAAAGGGTACCCTGTAGGGTTAAAAGGAGATGAGATTCCACTTGAAGCACAACTTATGGCACTAGCTGATGTCTACGATGCCTTGGTAAATAAGCGATGTTATAAAGATGAGTATGATTATGAGAGGGCTGAGTCTATTATTATAGAGGGGTACGGAACCCAATTTAACCCGATTATTGTTGATGCATTTATTACATTACGTCATGAGTTTAGAAGTATTGCAAAAAAGTATAAAGATGAAACCCATAGGTCATAAAC
Source organism: Campylobacterota bacterium (assembly GCA_022600655.1). Taxonomy (GTDB): domain Bacteria; phylum Campylobacterota; class Campylobacteria; order Campylobacterales; family Sulfurovaceae; genus UBA1140. Next base: position 2,018 of record JAHZJZ010000302.1, read on the forward strand.
CTAGGAGCTATCTTCAACTATTTTTTAAAGAGATGCATAAGTTGCATGAGTATTTACAACCCTTTGTCCCCAAAGAAATCTTTTTTTGTAAAAACGCTTTTTGTTAAATGAAGTAATAATGACTTTTTTCTTAGCAGAACTGGCATGGATAAACTCTCCATTACCCATATAAATCCCAACATGATTCACTTTTCCATGATACTTTTTTTCTGTATCAAAAAAGACTAAATCACCTTTTTCAAGTTCATCAAATGAAACTTTAGTTCCTGTATTGGCTTGATGACCTGAATATCTTGGGAGTGTCATACCGTGTTCTTTGAAAACATATTTGGTAAAACCTGAACAGTCAAAAGCAGATGGTCCGTTAGCTGCCCAAATATACTTGGTATCTAAATAGGCTATTGCTGTAGAGATAATCTCATCTTCTTTGGTTACCTCTGTCCAATCTTCACCCACTTCAACAGCTGTTGTAAACGAACCCTCTTGACCTGTAATTTCCATATCGATGTTACTCTCAACAAGTTCCATTAATGTACTAAGATCATCGGTATAATCAACAGTTTCTGGTGTGATAGAAGAGATAGTAGAGATATTATTTTCTGTTGTGTTTATATCATTTGTAGTTTCTACTTTTGAGAGTAGAGTTTGACTCATCTGTTTTGAGTTGATTGCCATGCTATTGTCCGTTGGCTTTGATGGACTAATCGTTGACACTTTTTCTTGCATACATCCTGAAAATAGGAGTGGTGAAATCACCATTGCAAGGGAAAGACGCTTGATTTTTCTCATGTATAAAGTTCCCTTAAAATAGTACAAAAATCGTACTTTATTACAACAAATGAGTTGCTATTGTTGAGAAATTTACAGAAATATTGTGTAGAAATTGTGTAATAAGTGTGACTAAGTTGATTAGTCTAGTTTATTAGATTGATAAATTTTTGATATAATAGGTAAGAAAAATAGAAAAGGAAAAGTGATGATAAAGTCCACAAATGCACTATTTGTACTATTGATAGCACTGCTACTATTAGGGTGTGAAAGTGAAGAGAAAAATATCTTATTAGAAAAAAATGTAACAAGTATGAAACAAAAAGAAGATGTTACAAAAACGGTCAAAACTGAAGAAAAAACAGTTTTTCAAGAGATGGGATTAGATTTTGAAAATGATAAAAATCATCATAGATATTAACAAAACCACAAACTTTTTCATGGGTTTAGAGAATAAAATAGATAGTAAAGCTAAAGAGATAGAAGAGAAGATTGAAAAGGCTGATATTAATATAAGTCGAGATACAGGTGTGATAGTCAATGAAAATGAGGTCAAGATTGATTTAAATCAGACGAAAAATCTTTTAGATAATCTCTCAAATCTTTTTGAAAACATATTATTTGATATAAATAGTTCTAATCATTAGTAATTTTGTTATAGAATACAGCAAAATAAAAATGCAATAAGGATAGTTATGCAACCAATCGATATGAACTCAGATGAGTTTCAAGTTGAACTAGAAAAGACATGGGATTTTGTTGAAAAAGTTAATAAGCAGTTTGGTTTTGTCCCACACCCTCAAGAGGATGTAAATGAAGGTGTTGCCATGGGATTGGCTAGAAATAAGCTAATGTATGGAAAACGGTACTGTCCATGTTTTATGGTTATAGGTGAGACCAAAGAGGAGCAGAAAGCTGCAGACAATCGTATTTGCCCTTGTAAACCAGCATTAGAAAAAGAGATTCCTGAAGATGGTAAATGTCACTGTGGTATCTTCTGTACACCTGAGTATGCCGCAACAGAACAACAAAAAAGTGAGATAGAAGAGGTAGTGCATCAACACTCAAGAGGATTAACCAAAGAGGAAGCAACGGTTCTTTTGGCTAAAGAGCAGTTAGATGGTGATGAGTTAGAAGCACTCATAGAGGCTAAAGAGTTAGGTATGATTGAC
>JAHZJZ010000303.1 GCA_022600655.1 Campylobacterota bacterium
CCCTCAATCATGCTATATTTAAAATTGCTTCTGTCACCATTTATTTCACCAATGGCTGGAACCAAGTTATGCATGTCTGCTTCCATCTGTCTAAACTTAGTATTGGTTTGACGGCAAGTCATCCGTCCACCATTTTGCCAACATCGTAGCTGATGCCCAAAATGCCAAGCAGGAACGATATGCTCCCACTCTATACGCTCAGAACGATTTTTGTTTTTTCGGTACTTAAATCCACAAGTTTTATGCATGGGGATGAGTTTTTTCTCTTTTATACGGTAGTCACAACCACTATAAAAAGCTTTTTGGTAACTAGGGTAGACTTTGGTAGCTAAGAGTCGTTTAGATTTTCCAAAAGAGAAGCTCTCCCCTTTGGCTGTAAACACTGCATCTTCGATGGTTGCTACATCTTCATCATAAAGGTCACCATCTTGCTGTACATAGTATTCATGACCATTGACCATGATTTTTTTAAGAAGCTCACCTGTATCACTTTCAAAAAAAGCATCGATATCATTACGGTCAAAAAACTTTTGAGGTTCATAGTTTTCATAACTATCTTGGCTAAGTAGGGTGGTAGATATAAGTAATAAAAGTAGTGTGATTTTTTTCATTTTGGAATTATAGCAAAAGTTTTGTAGCGTGGGCATTCTTGCCCACGAAAGATATTCAATAGTAGTTCATCGTGGGCAGAAATGCCCACGCTACATTACTCAACTGTAACTGACTTAGCTAAGTTTCTAGGCATATCCACATCATTACCTAGTCTGATAGAGACTTCAAGAGCAAGAAGTTGAGTTACGACCATCATCTCAAAAAACTCTAACATCGGATGCTCATCATGCGTGGTTTGAACAAAGTCATCTGCCAGTTCAAATGGTTCAGGTGAAATTGCCAAAATGGTCGCATCTCTAGCACTTAACTCTTCTACATTCGATTTGATTTTATCGTAGTGTAGGGTCTTTGGCATGAGGGCAACGGTGAAGAGTTCACTATCGGCTAGGGCGATTGGTCCATGTTTCATCTCACCCGCTGGGTATCCCTCGGCGTGTAGATAAGAGATTTCTTTGAGTTTTAAGGCTCCCTCTAGTGCTAGTGGGAAGAATAAATCACGACCAATAAAGAAGAATCCATGACCATGAAGATAACGTTTTGAGAGTCTATGTAGTCTTTCATGAAGTTTATCGCTTACAAGAAGGGTTTTAGGTGTGTGACGCATGGCATCTAACTCCTCTTGTAGTCTCTCTTTGTTTATCGTCTCTTTGCGTTGAGCTACATAGAGGGTTAGCATCCAAAGTACCATAGTTTGGGTGGCAAACGCTTTGGTACTAGCCACCCCTTTTTCGATTCCTGCACGGGTTAAAATGGCTTTGTCACTCTCTCTTACAATAGAAGAGTTGTCAACATTACAGATACTTAAACTTTTAAGACCAGCCCGTTTTGCCATTTTAAGTGCCTCTAAGGTATCAGCTGTTTCACCACTTTGAGAGATGGTAATAAAGAGTGTGTCATCACGAAGGAGTGGCTCTTTATATCTAAACTCTGAAGCTATCTCTACATGACAAGGAATCTTTGCAATTCTCTCTAAGAGGTAAGCCCCTGCTAAAGCTGAGTGGTATGAGGTTCCACAAGCACAGATTTTAATGGCATTGATATTTTTAAAAAGGTCTCCACTTAGTTCTTCAAACTCAACTCTATCGTCAAGAACACGCCCCATCATGGTATCGTTCATTACCTGAGTCTGTTCATAAATCTCTTTTTCCATAAAGAAACGGTAGCCATCTTTTTGAGCCATGGCTTTGTCAGTGGCTAGTGCTTTTTTACTAAAACTCTTCTCTCCGTTAGCATCAAAAAGGGTAACCTCTCCATCTTTAGCATAACCATATTCACCATCTTCTAGGTAGTAAACTTCAGTTGCTTTACCAATAATTGGCGTATCTGATGAAGCAAAGTAGACATCTTTACCCTCAAAACCAATCAGCATAGGTGAACCATTCTTCGCAAAATAGATGGTATCTGGGTCAGCTTCGGTTACGAGTAGTGTCGCATAGGCTCCATCAAGTTTCTCAATAGTTCTAGTAAAGGCTTCAAAACTGTTACTGTTTTGTTGGTAGTAGTTTTCAAAAAGGTGAACAATGGTTTCTGTATCGGTTTGACTTAAAAAAGTAACACCTTTAGCTTGAAGTTCTGTTTTAAGCTCTTGATAGTTCTCGATAATCCCATTGTGTACCACAAAACTATATTCACCTAAGTGGGGGTGGGCATTAAGTTCAGTAGGTTTTCCATGTGTTGCCCAACGGGTATGACCGATAGAGACACCAAATCCTTCACTCTCATAAGATTTTGTTTTATCTCTTAAGTTTTGAAGTTTACCAATGGCTTTAAAGTGTTGGAGTTGCTGGTTTTCAATGATTGCAATTCCTGCAGAATCATAACCTCTATACTCTAACTCTTGAAGTCCATCTAGTAAAATCTCTTTTTTCTCTTTTTCCCCAACATATCCGACAATTCCACACATTTTAATGCTCCGTTAATTCTTTGATAATATGGTTAGTATTATTGCA
>JAHZJZ010000304.1 GCA_022600655.1 Campylobacterota bacterium
AGATTCTATTGTAAAGAGGGGTTCACCATTGCTGTACTTGTACTCAAAAATTTTAAATCGTGTAAGATGAAATCCATTAGGTTTTTTAGATTCTCCTTTAAGCCAGTTATCAATGGTCTTTTTTCGATTTTTTTTAGGGTTAAACTCATACTTATCTGAAAAATAGGCTATCAGTTTCTCTTTGTCCTCTTTAAATAAAACTTTGTAAAGGTAGTTTATTTTTAAGCTAAAATCTTTCCATTCAACATTTTTTTCATATTTGTTCAACGCTATCTTCTCCCCAAGTTTCTATAAATTTCCCAAAAATTCTCTAAATTTCTCTTTTTAACATTAAATTCTATTTGAATTTCATTAATAAGTAGTTAATAAGTGCTTTATAGTCAATAAAAAATCACTTTTATCAGGAAAAGTTATTTATTTTTTTAAGAAGTTGTTTAGATATAGTTTTAAAAATAAAAAATCAGGAGAATATTATGAGGAAAAAATATATATACTTATCTATCATTATAGCATTATTTACTTTAGTTATTAGTCGAGGTGGTGATGACGTTGAAATAGAGAGAATTACAGAGACTTCTCATGCGGTCTATACCCATCTCTGCCATATAGGAACTGTTGATGAAAACGGTAAAACACTCTCTACTGTGGAGTTTGAATTTATTATATAATAGGAGAACATTTGATTACATTTGACTATTTACTAAAGCAAGTTCGTTTACATAAACGAAGCATTGTTATTGCTAATATAATAGCAGTTCTTTTAACCGTTATCTCTGTACCTATACCACTTTTTATCCCATTTTTAGTAGATGAGGTGTTGTTGGGAAAAGAGGGAAGCTTTACGGCTACGGTTAACCAGTTTGTAGAGGTTAGTTCGGCTGAATACTACATTTTAATTGTATTTGTGTTAACCGTGATTATTCGTGCTGTGAGTGTGGTGCTTAGTATTGTTCGTAAGGCGTACATTGACCAAGTTATAGAAGATATTCGTCTAAGTATGCGTAAAAAGATACTCGCTCATTTACGAGATGTCTCTATGAGTGAGTATGATATATTGGGTTCGGGTGCTGTCTCATCTAAGATGACTACAGATATAGCTTCTGTGATGAAATTTCTCTCTGGAAGTATAGGGAACATTACAGTTCAAGTTTTGACTTTGATTGGTATCTCTATTATTCTACTCTATTTGAATTGGCAGTTGGCATTGATTATTTTGGTATTGAACCCTTTGGTGATTAAAATATTTATAGGAGCATTTAAAAAAGTTTCTAAAATGATGAAGGAGCGAAACAAAGCTATAAGTAGTTTTACCAACTCTCTTACTGAAAGTTTGGAGCTTTTTAATCAGATTCGAGTGCAAAACAGAGAGGTACACTTTACCGATACCGTCAATGCAGATGCCAAAGATATACGAGATAGAAGTTATGAGTTTCAACTCAGTTCAAACAGAACCATGAGTATCTCTAGGGTTTTGTTACGTTACTCAAACGACTTGTTTAAAGCGATTGCTGTCTATTTGGTATTTTTGGGTGACATGAGCATCGGTGAGATGTTGGCAATATTTGTTTATGCAGGTATGGTAATGCCTCCGATTCACATGATTATTAAGTTTGTGCAAGATTATCATGATGCCAAAGAGGGTATGGATAGATTAAACGACATTTTACGACTTAGCATAGAAGCAAAATATGAGATGAAAATCGACCCATTTAGAGACTCTAAAACAGCCTCTATAGAGTTAAAAGATGTAACCTTTGCTTACGATGAAAATAAAATGGTTTTAAAAGATTTTAATCTCAATGTATATGCAGGTGAAAAAGTTGCCATAACAGGTGAAACAGGCAGTGGAAAGAGTACATTGGCAAATATACTAATGGGTCTCTACCCCATAAATTCTGGAGAGATTTTCTACAATGGTGTAGAAGCAAAAGAGATAGGTTACAAGAAAATAAGAGAGCATATCGGTTTTGTACTCCAAGCACCATTGATGTTTAACGCAACACTTCGTTATAACCTTTCACTAGGAGAAGAGTACAGTGATGAAGAGATGCTTGAAGTACTAAAGATAGCTCAACTTTACGATTTTGTAAATGAGCTGCCTGAAAAATTAGATACCATAGTAGGTAAAAATGGAACAAAGTTATCGGGAGGACAGCGACAACGTTTGTCTATTGCAAGAGTACTACTCGACAAGCCAAAGGTAATCATTTTTGATGAATCAACTTCATCATTAGATACCAAAACAGAAGATAAGTTGCTTAATGCTTTAGATGAATACATTAAAGATAAAACAGTTATTACCATTGCTCATCGTCAAACAACGATAGATAAGGCTGATAGAGTGGTGAAGTTATAATATAGACTTCTTGCAAAACTCATTTGGAATCGGAGACTTTAGTCCCGAATATAACGAGGCTAAAGCCATCGGTTCCTAGTTTTGTAAGATATCTTATAAAAAAGGAGCAGTTATGCAAAGAGGAATGCACTATGTAATAGGTGATGTTCACGGAGAGTATCAGATGTTATTAGCACTGGTAGATAAGTTACCTACTGATGCCAAGCTCATTTTTGTTGGTGACCTTGTAAACCGAGGAAAGCAGAGCCGTGAAGTAATAAAGTTTGCAAGAGAGAATGCTTTTGCTGTGGTTAGAGGAAACCATGAAGAGTATATGCTAGAACATGGTAGAAACTTTATAGAGGGGATAGAAAAAGATAAAAGAGTAAATCTCCATAATATGTGGATGTATGTTGGTGGTGTGCAGATGCTTCAATCATATAGAGTCTTGAGCAAAGCATCTGATGAACCTAAAGTCCTAAAAAACGAAGAAGGCATAGCTTCGCTTAAAAGAGATTTGGAGTGGATAGCATCACTTCCTCTCTTTATTGATATGGGAGAGATAGAAAATTATCATCTACCATTGGTAATTAGCCATGGAAGCATTGGTGACTTTTGGCACTTAAAAGAGACTAATCGTAAACATTTTGAGTTTTATATTTTAAGTAATCGAAGAAGACCATCTAGTAACAGTCCTATTTTTAATATCTATGGACATACAGTAGTCCCTAGTGTGGTCAAAGGTAAAAACTTTGTTAGTCTAGACACAGGGTGTGGAAAAAGTCATGATGCAAAACTCAGTGCCTATTGTATTGAGAGTGGTGAGGTTTTTGAGGTGTCTAAAGCTGAGTTTAGTGAAGAGGAAAAAGTTTGATTTAGGAGGGATAAATGGCGAAGTATAGTTTAGTAGGCAATGAGAATCATACACTCTATATGCAGGTTGTACCTGAAAAAAAAGAGCGATATAACCACAAAAAAGAGATTTA
>JAHZJZ010000305.1 GCA_022600655.1 Campylobacterota bacterium
ATAGGTTTCAAGTTTCTGATAGATATAGTTGGTTGTTTTCTCTGAAAGAATATCATCTATCGTTAGATTGACCGAAAACTCTATTTGTGGTTTCTCTTTAAATTTCTCAAACGACTTGTCAATAATAATCTGTGTAATCTGAGGATAAAGCTTTGCTTTTCTAGCGATTTCCAAAAAGAAAAAAGGAGATATGGCTTGACCATCTTTATCTAACAGTCTAACCAGTGTCTCATATTTTAATGCTTTGGTATTTTTATCAGCAAATATAGGTTGGTAGTAACAGACAATTCTATCTTCATCAATAGCCTCTTTAATACGTTTTACCCACTCAAGGTTATGAGCGTAATCTTCATGCTTTCTCATACTGTGTTGGAAAAGTAAGAACTTTTTATGTTCACTTTGAGCTTTTTTTCGAGCGATATTACTATATAAAATCAGTTTCTGGTAGTCATCATTAGCATAATAGGTGGCTGCACCACTACTAACAGAGATAGCTATACGACTATGATTCTCATACTCTGAACTAACTACTTTCTCTTCAAGGGTTTGTATAATATCTTCAAAGAAGTATTGTAGATTATCACGGGAGAGATACCCCTCTTCAAATAGTAAAATAAATTGGTCGGACTCTAGTTTATAGAGTTGAAATTTTTTATCTTCTTTCATATCAGACAAAATTTTTGTTATATGAAGAAGAACATTATCTCCAGCTCTCTCTCCATAAAAGTCATTGAACCCTGAAAAGTCATCAATGTTAATATAGAAAATAATAGGTTTAATCACATTTTTGAGATCTTCAACCAATTGGTTTCTATTTGGTAGTCCTGTTAAAAGGTCAATTCTCTGTTTTTTAATCTCCTCTTTATTCTCTTCAAGCTCTGTAATATCATGTCTAACGGCAACATACTCTATAATCTCATTTCGATTATCTAAAATAGGAATAATCGTTGCATTGACAATGTAATGGCTTCCATCTTTCTTTCTGTTTTTTACAATACCTTTCCAGATTTTTTTACTCTGAATGGTGTCCCACATATCTTTAAATGCACCTTTGGGAACATCTGGATGGCGAACAATATTATGTGAACTTCCAATTAGCTCCTCTTGTGTATACCCAGAGACATCACAAAACATTTTATTTGCATAGGTGATAATACCTTTTAAATCTGTTTTAGAGACAATACTACTCTTATCGATAGCCATTTTATAACCATCAAGAAAGGAGATGTTTTTGCTAAGTCTATCACTCATGGTGTTAAAAGCTAAAAGTGCATCACCAATCTCATCATCTTTATCCACATCAAGATGAATCTCTGTTTGCCCTTCGGAAATCATCTCTGAGGCTGTTTGTAGCTTTTTAAGGTTTCCTGTAATAGACTGATAAAATGCGACAAAAATATATGACGAGAGTAAAATAATGGTGATAAACCCAGCAAGAAGATACCAAAGCTCTTTCTCTAAGTTTGAATTGAGTTCTTGAATGGTGTGCTTATAGGTAAATAAAAACTTATCATAAAGTTCCTCTTGGGCATACATAGCTGAAGTTGCTTTCTGTGAAAATGATTGAATATTATGAGTAAACTCATGTTTCAGAATAATATCTTCATCAATAACCACTAAAATTCGTTTTAACTTATCAGATACACTGGTCGTTAACTGCTGTAGTGCTTGATAGTTACTCAGTTTAGTAAGTATCTTGTTATCTACTAAGTCTGATTCAAGACTTGCTAAGTTTGATGATAGAGAGTAGAGGGTTTTTTTCTGTTCCTGTATCATACTCTTTTGGGTAAGAATTCCTGAAGAGAGTCCTTTTAATCGTCCTGTATACTCATAGATGTGCAGTAGTTTGTCTTGTAGCATATCTGCTAAGTAGTTGATTCTGAGGTCTTTACTTCGATTAAAAGCTGTCTCTTTTGAGATGTCTAATATACTGTCATGTAGTAGTTTTATAATACTGTTGTGTTTTTCGAAAATCTCTTTACTTGAGATATTCTGGGGAATATTGTCAACTTTTGAAAGTTCAAACTGACTAACTGCCTTGGCAAAGTTTTGATTTTTGCTCAGCATATTAAGGGTTCCTGCATCATATTCGAAAATGGATGTTTTTTTGAGGTATAGTATCTCCTCTTGTTCTCGTAGCTCTTCAGCTAAATCTTGGCTACTTTGATTACCTTGAACATAAGCATTACTAAGTTCTCGATGGATTTGAATAGAATCAATAATCTTATGCATGATTTGAATATACTCTAACCCTATAAGTTGAAGTTTTTGAACTTCTCTCTCCTGAAAGTGATTTAAAAATATGGTACGTGATGGGAAAATTAGCAGTATAAAGAGAATAGATATAGAGGCTATAATCTTGAATTTAAAAGATAGTTTATTCATTATATATAGTGCTGGAGAGAATATTTTTTGAAAGTTCATATCTAATAAGGCCTTTTTAAATTTACACCTATTGTAACATAAAAAATCACAATTTAACAAATAATTTCAATTTTTTATTAAAAAACTTTAAATTTTAAGAGAGAAACTCCTCTTTTTTATCATAATAAGAGGAGTGATAGATTTAATCTTTTTGAGCAACAACTTCTATAGAGACAATGTCATCATTTTGGTCAATACTATCAAGTACAGCAAAACTTTCACCATCATCTTCTTCAATCGCACCAAAGACAGTATGCACACCATCAAGGTGAGGGGTCGCTACAAAAGTAATGAAAAATTGACTACCACCAGTATTTGGACCAGCATGTGCCATAGAGAGTGTTCCTCTTCTATGTGGTTGAGTACTCGTGTCAGTTTCACAGTCAATAGCCCAGTCTGGTCCACCTGTTCCAGCTCTCATTGGGTTACCTGTTGGTCCTGATTCTGGACAACCACCTTGTGCCATAAATCCAGGGATTACTCTATGAAATTTTAGGTTGTTGTAAAACCCTTCACCAGCTAAATGTGCAAAGTTTGCTACAGTATTTGGGGCATCTTCATTATAAAGTTTTGTCCAAATAACACCTTTACTCGTAGTAAATTTAGCGTAGTTGTAAGTGTCCATTACCTCTTGAGCAATATCGTATCGTTTTGATTGTTTTCCAAACATTATTGTTTAGTCCTTGTTTATTAAAATTAAGCTATCATTATACCAATAAAAAATTAGAGGTATTGTATGGAATTATGTGTTGCACTTGATTTACCAACAGCTGAAGAAAATTTAGCACTTGCGAAACAGTTAAAAGAACATAACATTTGGATGAAGGTGGGTTTTAGAACTTATATTCGTGATGGTAAACCATTTATAGAGGCGTTAAAAGAGATTAATCCTAACTTTAAAATATTTTTAGATTTAAAGCTCTACGACATTCCAAATACTATGGCAGATGCAGCTGAAGAGATAGCAAAAATTGGTGTTGATATGTTTAATATTCATGCTTCTGCAGGCTCTATTGCGATGAAAACTATAATGGATAGACTATCAAGTTATGAAAAGAGACCATTGGTATTGGCAGTAACAGCACTAACCTCTTTTGATGAAGAAAATTTTCAAACTATTTATGAAAAAGGCATCAATGAAAAGGCAGAACAGTTTGCCAAGATGAGTTATGAGAATGGTTTAGATGGCGTAGTCTGTTCTACCTTTGAGAGTCGTGTCATAAAAAATGCTACTTCAACAGAGTTCCTAACACTCTGTCCAGGTATAAGACCATTTGGAGAAGACGCTGGTGACCAACAGCGTGTGGCTACGTTAGAGTTAGCACAAAAAGAGGGTGTTGACTTTCCTGTCATTGGTCGACCTATTTATAGAGATGAAAACCCTGCATCTAAAGTTAGTCAGATATTAAAAATCATCTAACTCCAACTATTTGAATAAATTGCAGGAAAAAGTCTTGTTTAATAAAAAATTAAGCTTTTTTCCTCTATAATCTCACTCCACAAAACGTGGAACAAATCTACTTGGACAGTTGGGTGAGTTGGCTGAAACCACATCCCTGCTAAGGATGCGTACTCGTAAGGGTACCGAGAGTTCGAATCTCTCACTGTCCGCCATTTAATCATATAAAACTCTTTTAAATCCCAGAATATAGACTTTTTGAATACTATTTAAGGTTGCCTATTTTCTCATGAATCACATATAAATCACATACACATAAAAAAATCACATATTTTACAAGTTTTAGGCATTGTTTCTAAACTCTACAAATTTGACTTAATGAAAAATTCGGGGGTCTGAATTATCATTTTTTCTTATAATTCAAAAGATAATCATCGACCATTTTCAACTTCAAACTTTTAGTAAATCCATTGTGAATTTTTAGCAATTTTTTCATAGGAGAAAAGACCCCAC
>JAHZJZ010000306.1 GCA_022600655.1 Campylobacterota bacterium
CAAATTGTACATTAATTAATTTACATATGGAAAATATAGAAAAAAGCCTTCTGAATATACAAGGGGAAAAAAGTAAAGTGCTTGCATTAAAGTTACATAAGTTTTCTCAAAATGTTCATCTCAAGTTTATGAAAATTAAAAGTGGTCAAAAACTAATTTTAAAAAATAACTTTAAAACATCATATAAATTTATTGATACGGTCTTTGATCAAGTTAAACTTACTCACTCAACAATCTATTTAGAAAAAGAAAATTGTAAATTAGGTTTAAATAAGGATTTTACTTCAAAAATCATAAGTAGTTTTTAATAATTTAGTTAAAGGGAAACTATGTGTTCAGAAAAATTTGATAAAAGTGTTAAAGTTGAAGGTAACAATCAAGCTCCAGTTATTACAGGGGATAACAACCAACTTTCTTTATCTATAACGGAGCCAAAAACCATTCATCAAGCCTACACCCAGTGGATATCCCAAACCAAAATTAACCTCCATCCAAATCTAATCCTAAAATCAAGAGAAGAACAAACCAAAGAGCTGTTAAAGTTACTCTCCCTAACCCCATCAAAAATTATAATTGTCTCATCTAGTGAACAAGAGAGTTACGCTTTTATTATTACATCACTCAAAGATAATCAAGAGTATTCTGATAGAGTCAAAGTTGTTACAACCCAAGAGAGTTGGGATAGTTTACTAAAAGAGACGGCAAGTCATATACTTATCTATCAAGGCTTTATCCCTAACAATATAGGTGTAGCCATAACACAAGGGCATTTTGTTATAGAAGCAGAAGAGTCTATCAATATCAAAGATAAATCACATCAAATTATAAAACTACCTAAGATACGAAAAACTCTTCAAATTGATACTTTGCAACAGATGGGATTGAGTCATGACAATGCTTGGGAAGTCTATAGTGACACCAAAGGTTTTTTATATGCAATAGCCCAACATCCAATACTGCAACCATTGGAGAGAGTTCAGCCAAGTTGGGTTTCAAAATACAGTATGGATATACTCTCAACCATTCTTTTTGTCAATAGTTGGCATAGGCAAAATGAATCTGACATTAAGATAATGGAACAACTATCAGGCTTATCGTATGAGGCATTAGAACAAGAACTTTTTAACTTGCGAAAAGAGAAAACCCCACCTATTCGATTGGTAGGGAATGTTTGGCAAGTCATTTCTAAAATTAATTTATGGGATATGATAGCTGATAAAATCTCTATCGCTCAAATAGATAGACTTAGATCAGCTACTTTAGAAATATTTAGTGAAATTGACCCAGCTTATGAGTTGCCTCCTGAAGAGAGGTCTTATGCACATATCTATCACAAAAAAATGAAGTACTCAGGGCTTATTCGAGAGAGTTTGGCTGATACACTTGTGTTATTATCAGTGTTTGGTAGTCAAAAAGTAAGCTATGCAATTGATATAAATGAAGTGATTGCCCATTGGCTAACAGAGCTTTTTGAGTCCAATCTCAATGTAGAGGCTTGGTACTCATACCATCAAAACTTGATGCTTTTGGCAGAAGCAAGTCCTAAAAGTTTTTTAACTGCATTAGAAAAAAGCTTGGATGATATAGCTACTACGAAAATAGAAGAGCTATTTATTGAGAATGGTGATGCATGGATGGGAGAGTGTGACTATTGTCATCTGCTTTGGGCTTTAGAAAGGGTATCTTGGAATGTAGATGTTTTGCCAAGAGTTATTTTAGTATTAGCCAAACTATCAGCATTAGAGATAAAAGTTAATAGAATTAATCAACCATTTAATTCTCTCAAAGATATATTTCTAGGTTGGGTTCCTCACTGTAGTGCAACGCATCAAGAGCAGATACAAATTATCGAAAATATTTTACTCAAACAGTATCCTGATATTGGTTGGAAATTACTATTAGAGCTTTTACCTGATTTCCATATGACCTCTTCACCTATTAATAGTCCTAAATATCAAGATTGGAACGAAACTTTAAATGGTGATATTTTGGAAAAAGACTATTGGAAGTATTGTGAAGAAATCAATAGGTTACTATACGAAAATATTGATATTGACTTAAATCGATGGTATGGAATATTTGATAATATTGACAAGTTTTATCAAAGATATTTTTTTGAGATTATTGATAAATTTACTAAAATAGATAAGAGTTTATTGGACGATGAGATTAGACTATTGATAGCTAATTTATTGAGAGAAAAAATTCATCGTCATCGTTCTCATCCTGATGCTGATTGGGCTTTGCCAAAAGAGTTTGTAGATAAGCTTGAAGAAGCATTTCTGTTTATAGAGCCTGCCAGTGTAATAGACAAGTATCAATACCTTTTTGATTCAGGTAGTATAAATATTTTAAATCCCATTCCTTATGATGCAAAGAATAGTACAGAGAATTTTCAAAAAGAAGATGAGTTAGTTGACCAATTAAGACATGAAGCCATCTTGGAAATACTAACAAAAGCATCTTTTGAGGAGTTGGTCAAATTAGTAAAAAGAACGGACTACTCAGGAATAATAGGGCAAGAACTCTTCTTGGCAATGGGAGATAACTATTATGAGACAATGCTTGAATGGTTAGAGAGTGAAAATAATCATCTGTTTGTCTGTGCTAGAAACTACATAACGCAATATATTCGAGCAAATCCATTTGATGAAAATATCTTAGAAAGCTTAACAGATAAACAGAAGTCAGAGATTTTATTGGTTCTTCCATTTGAAGCAAAAACATTTGAAATATTAAAAAAACAAACTGAAAGTGTTCAAAAACTTTATTGGCAGAATATAAATTGGTATTTTCGTTTGGAAGATGAGGATATAAGTTATATTAACTGGATTATTGAGCAACTTTATAGTTATGGCTTTGTTGGGACAACATTTCAATTTATCTCTCATCAACTCTATTCGATAAAAAAAGGGAAGTCTGATAATTCAATAGATATCAATATACTCTTTAAAATTTTATATGAGATAGACCCTAATGATAAAACTATTAATAGAAGTGATATTTCCGAAGTCATAGGGTTTTTACAAAAGAGTGATTTGAAAGATGATGAACTTCGCTTTTTAGAGTGGAGATATTTGATGTTGCAAAGTTTTAATCCTATTCATTGGGAAAAGCTTATTATCAATGAGCCTAAAGTTTTTGCCGAACTTATATCGTATATGTATAAACCTAAAAACCCAAGGGATGAAGACAGTGACTTAACACAAGAGCAAATTGATATGCGATATACCAATGCTAAAGAGCTATTACAACGAGTACATCTTTTTAGGGAGTATGAAGATATTGAACGAATGAATACAGAGAAACTAAAAGCTTGGGTTAGGGGAGCTAGAAATGCTTTAAAAGAGTTTGATAGAGTTAAAATTGGTGATGATAGGTTAGGTGTATTTTTAGCAAAATCTTCAAAAGAAGAAGATGGAATATTCCCCAATAAAATGGTGTGTGAAGTGATTGAAGAATTTGGAAGTAAAGAATTTGAAGAAGGGTTTATTCATGAAATTATCTATCCAAATGGTACTCGCTCAACACAAAAAGCTCATGATTCAGGTGGAGAGTTAGAACATGGAGAGTCAGCTAAATATCTTCAATATGCAGATGCTATTAGGTTTACCTACCCTAAAACTTCCCAGTTATTGAGGAAAGTATCGGATTGGTATCTTCGTGAGGCTAAGCGTGAGGATTTGAGAAGTGAGTTGAGGTAAGAGAAAATGAGAAGTATAAATGTTTAGTAAAAAAAATTCAATAGTTGTCAAAAAATTTTCTTTCATGTGGGGAAACTATTGGATGACCACACCTAAAAAACTATGTAATTTTCTAGGAATTTACTTTCTATTTAGATGTGGTGGAGTACTATTATGAATAACACAGAACTCAACCTAACCCAAATCCTAAGCACCACCACACCCAAAACTTTCAAACAAACCCTAAAAAAAGAACTCACCACCAAACTTCCAGAGAATGAACATTCTACTACCTACGACCAAATAGCTCTATACCTATACCAAAATGAACAGTTTGACTACGCTTTAAAAAGCTGGGAGTTAGGGGTAGAGTCGGTTACAACATGTGAAGATGAAGTGGAAAAGTTTGAACTCTTTAAAAACTATGGGTTGACTCTTAATAGTTATGGAGGGGATTATAAAAATGCTATTAGATTTTTACAAAAAGCCAATGCGATTAGCAAAAACCATATAGATATACTCTTTGGTCTTTCACGAGCTTATTTTAATTTAACTGATTTTATCCAAGCTGAAATTTATGCTAATGAAGCGTTGGAAGCATCTTTAAGGTTAGATGGCTTTGAGCAGGTGAGAGCCACTATTAATTTAGGTGATATTATGCTTGAAAAAAGAGTGTTGGATAAAGCTGAAGCCTATTATCATAAAGGATTGGCAATAGCACTTAGAGAAAGTGATGGTGAACAGCTTCTTAGAGCAACACTCTTTATGAACTTGGGAACGTGCTATAAACGAAAGTTTCTATATGATAAAGCACTGGAGCAATACAGAGAAGCCAAAGTTATTTATGAGATGGGATTTGAGTATGAGTTGGCAGAACTCTATATCAATATTGCTACTGTCTTAACCAAGCAGATGCGATTTGATGATGCCGTGCGATTTTTAAAGAGTTCAGGTAACTACTTTTTGGGGATAGGACATACACATAATGCTTTGACTGCCTATCTTAATCTCGGTCGTGTGGAACAGGATAGAGCTGAATACCGAAAGTCAATTGAGTATTTTGACCAAGCCATTGCTCTCTCGGAGGAGAATGAGAATTTTTTAGGTAGTTACATCTTACTTTTATATCTTAAAGCGAACAGTCTGTATGATTTAAAAGAGATAAAGAGTGCTAGTACCATCTATGAAGAAGCACTAGAGTTAGCAATACTAACTGACAATATTGATATGATAGGCTCTATCAAAAATGGAATATCAGCCATTAAAAGTTATTATAAACAATTTGATGAAGCATTGGCTATCTATCAAGAGAATCTCAAAACTTTTAAAAAGACAGGTAATATTGAAGAGTTACTAGCCACTTATACCAATTTAGGTCTGCTCTATGATGAGATGGGTTATTTTCAAGACGCTTATGAGACTTATGAAAAAGCTTTAGAGATGATTCGTCCGTATGACTTAGCCTATTTGGAGATTTCGATACTTATAAACCAAGCTGAACTGTTGCAAAACTTCCTCAAATACAGTGAGGCACTGGAGCAGTACAACCATATATTGGATAAATTGGCATACTTTGATAATGACGATTATCTTGCCAAAGTCTATCACAACATGGCAAATATTTTAGAGGTTACCATGCGATTTGATGAGGCAATAGCATATACTAATAGAGCAATGAAACTACGAGAAGAAATGGGGGCAACAAATTTTGCCTCATTTTACAATATCTTGGCTCAATCGCATGAGGGGCTAAAAGATAAACAACAAGCAAGAAAGTTTTATCATCTTGCATTAGAATCAGTGGTAAAGGAGTACCACAAACATGGCATTATGGTCAATTATGCACTGTTTCTTATTAACTTAGAAAGAGCGTATGATAAAGCTATTACTTATCTACAACAATCTAAAAGTTATTTTGAAAAATACAACTTCATAGAACCCCTGATTGCTGTTTATGACAATCTAGCTAAAGCTTATTCTTATAAAAAAGAAGAGAAAAAGGCAATTGACCACTATAAACACTCATTGGCACTTGGTGAGGATGTTTTACTCAGTCGCATTGATAGAGAGGAGTTGCATTTGGCTCATCGTGTCAATTTTGAATACAGCTACCAATATTTGATTGAGCTTCTTCTGAGAACAGGTGCAATAAATGAGGCGTATTGGTATTTTGAGAAGTTTAAGTCTCAGACATTTCGGAAAATGTTGGCTTCTAGTTATTCAGTTGAAACACATGAGGCTTTGAAGTTTGATGAGGTTAAAGCCCATTTTTAAAATATCTTAGGAGAAATAATTACTATGCTCATAAAAAACCTCCAAACACTCTATATCACCTACCTTCTAAAAAAAGGGGATAAAAAACTAGCTCTTCAACATGCTAGAAAATTTTATCTTAAAGCTTTAAAATTTGCTAAAAAGTATGGACTCAAAGATGACTATGCACCAATATATCTCTCAATCGCAGGGGCATATCAGGTGAATGAGAAATATGACCAAGCACTTGTTGCACTGAATCTTGCTGAGAGATACCCTATTGATGATATGAGTTATGAGTTAATTATCCCCTTAAAACTGGATGTGCTTATTAGTAATGAAAAACTACAAGAGGCAAGGAGATTAGCTATTTGTACCATGCGAAAGAGTAATAGAAAAATCTATGAACTCTACTTAACATTGAGTGAAATTTATTTGGCATTGGAGATAGAACACAAAACAATTATTTATGGAAAGGAGAGTCTTGAAATAGCTTGGAAGGAGGAGTATATAGAGGGAATTGAGTTGTCATATAATCATCTTCTTGATATCTATAGACAAGCTAATAATAATGAGGTGATTGAATACTATTTAGATGAATTAGCTTATATTGGTCTATTTGACAATTCAGCTATTTTACAATTTACACAGTACAATATTTTGGTTACTCAAAAAAGATACCATGAAGCAAAAGAGTTGTTGTCTAAGATTGAGTTGAAAATGATGGAACTCGAACATGAACACCTTCATATTTTTTATGCTATTACCCTAGAACTTTTTAAAAAA
>JAHZJZ010000307.1 GCA_022600655.1 Campylobacterota bacterium
AATACTTATATAAATATTATAGTTTGTAATACTTAAATATGCATTCCCAATGTGAGCAGACACATTGGTCTGCCCCTACGAGATTTATAATCGTTTATAGATTATAGGTCATCTTCGTGTTTTGCAAGATACTCAGCAACACCCTCTGTGTCAGCTTTCATACCTTCGTCACCTTTTACCCAACCAGCAGGACAAACTTCACCAAACTCGTTAGTAAATAACATTGTATCTACCATTCTGATCATCTCATCGATGTTTCTTCCTAATGGAAGGTCATTAACAACTGCGTGTCTAACTGTACCATCAGCATCGATAAGGAATGAACCTCTAAGAGCTACTGCATCATCAAGAAGAACATCGTAATCTCTAGCAATCTGCTTTGTAATATCAGCTACAAGTGGCATATCAACTCTACCAATACCACCTTGATTTACTGGTGTTTCTCTCCATGCAAAGTGTGAGAATTGACTGTCTACAGATACACCAATAATATTTACGCCTCTTTCTCTAAAGTCAGCAGCTCTTTTTGAGAATGCAATAATTTCTGAAGGACATACAAATGTAAAGTCTAGTGGGTAGAAGAAAAGTACTGCACCTTTTTCACCTAGGTTTTCCATTAAGTTAAAATCTTCAACGATTTGTCCGTCTGCAAGTACTGCTGTTGCTGTAAAGTCTGGGGCTTTATTTGTTACGATCATGTAATATTCCTTGTTTTAAATAATAATTTTTATTAACAAGGAAATAATATCATACTAATTTTAAACTAAGATAAAATTACTCTTTTTTATCTCTATTTTCTTCAATAACAAGTTTTATAGGTTCAGCTGTATTGGTTCCAATATAAGGTTTCGCAGCATCTAAAAGTAGGGGTACAATTTTTTCAAGACCAGCAGACTCTCCTGCACTTGAAACATCGACACGCCAAAGCTCTTGCCCTGCTTGGTTCTTTGAGAGTATGACAATATAGCGATTGAAAACTCTATAGGTCTTTTCATAAGTTCTATAAGTGGTGTATCCGACATCATGCCAAAATGGGTGATAGCGATGATGGTAGTACCCATAAGGAAAACCCCAAGAGACCCCAAAAGTAACCTCTGGTTCACGATATGTTCTATGTTCTTCTTTAATTTTATCTATACCATAGTCAAAGTATATTTGTTGTTCAGCTAGAGTCTCGTAAGAAGCTGGACTATAACCTTTCTCATTTAGTATTTTTGCTAAGTGTTGTGCATGTCTTTGAAAACGTAACCCATTAGCATCGGTTTCACTTCCTAGAGCTTTGATACTATAGGAGCTTGGCTGTATGTTTGCATTGTTATGCGTAATGGCATCGACATTTACACGGTATTTATTGACGATGGGTGTACATCCTGTAGAGATTAGAAGGGTAAATAGTGTTATAAGTGCTAAGATAATTTTTTTCATCTGATTATATCTCCTTTTTAATATTTTACTATAAGTATTCTTAGTGGAGAAATTGTGGTGGGGTTTTCGAGGGGTCATTATATAGAATATTGCGTTAATCCCTCTGCACCACAGAATCATTGCTGTAGCTCAATTGGATTAAATACTTCTCTTCAGGGTTTTAAGTTTGGGAAGATAAAAAGATAGAATTGGTATAATGAGGATTAAAAAATTAAGAAGGCTTGACTCTGAGTACCTCTATAGATAAACTAAAAGGTTTATATCTTTTTAGCGACCTTGACAATAGTGAGTTAGAACAGATAGTTGAGTATACACAGTTTAAACGTTATTATAAGGGTAATATTATCTACTATGAGCAAGATTTAAAAAAAGAGATTTATTATCTTCAAAAAGGTCAAGTTAAAGTTTATAAAGTAGATAGATTTGATAATGAGGTCTTTTTATACAATATCTATAGTGATAATCTTATTACTAAAATTAGTAATCTCAATGAAAATATTATCCGTTGTTTTGGAAACATTGAGTGTGAGGTGGATTGTGAAGTACTCATTATAGATTTTGAAAAGTTTAGTAACTTCTGTCTACAAAAACCTAAAATTCTTTTGACTCTCATTGATATTTTTTCTCAAAAGGCTATGATGTTAGAGTGTTTGATTAATAGAGAGTTAGTTTATGATGGGGTGGCAAAAGTTGCTTTTACTTTGGTAAATGAGCCTCATCTTTTTAATCAAATGACAAAAAAAGAGATTGCTTACCAGCTTAATATTCAACCTGAAACACTCTCTAGGATTCTAAAGAAATTGAGTAGAAAAGAGCTTATATCGGTTGAGAGAAGTGGTGTAGAGGTTCTTGATATTGAGGGTCTAAAAGTTGTTTATGAGTAAGGATAAAGTATGAATAAAATTATAAATCAAATTAAGTTTATTGGTGGGGCGTTATCATTGATTATAATGGCAATACTTTTCTCTATTTTGTATATTAATCAAAAAGGAAAAACGGACTCTGTTGTTATTAATATTTCAGGAAAACAGCGAATGTTGACGCAAAAAATCAGTAAAGATATTTTCAGACTCTCTACTTCTAACAGTTCAGATACGAGTGGTATTGTTAAAAATTTAAAAGAGTTTGATAATAGTCTAAATGATTTAATTAAGGGAAATAGCCAAAGAGGCATCTATAAACCACCTACAGAAGAGATAAAAGAGCAACTACTGTTGGTTCAAAAGCAGTGGTTACCTTTTAAAGAGAGAGTGGAGTCTTTTGTGACTTACCTTCCGACTATTCGTGCTAAAAAAGATTTTGTTTTTAACAACAACTTCCATCTGTTGAACTACTCTGATGATATTGTAAAAACAATGGTTAAGCTCAATGTTGAAGGGTTTTACATCGATTTGGCAGGAAAGCAGAGAATGCTTAGTCAACGAATGATTTCTTATGCTCTTCTGTATCTTAATGAGACCAAACCTGAGTCTTATAGTAATTTTGTTGAGAGTTTTAAAGAGTACGACAAAACCATTAAGATGTTTAGCTCCAATATTATTTTAAATAAAGAGCAAACACTCAAAGAGTTGATAGAAAAAAATCTAATTTTTTGGGAAAAATATAGTACTGAAGCCAACGATTTAATTCAGCTACAGAGTAAAATGAATGAGATTAATAACTATATTTATAATACAAATACTTTAATCCTTGATAGTATGGATCAGACAGTCTCTATCTACTCTATACATTCTGAAAATCAAAGGGCTTTGATTGAGAAGATTGAGTATACATTAGGAATTATTGCTCTTTTAATTATGTTCTATTCCGTATTTTTAACTAAAAATATTGAGAAGCTTTTTGCTAGATTTTTGTCTCATTCTAAAGATTTGACTGAGGCTGTAGATGTGTCACAAAATGATTTAAACAGTGTACCAAAGTGTGAGTATAACAATGAACTAGCTCAAGCCAGTACACATCTTAAGTCATTTATTACTAAGATTGACATGATGATTATAGATGCACGAAAAGCCATTAAAATGTCTAAAGATATTACTCAAGAGTTAAGTAATGTAGGTGATATGGTACAAAAAGAGCTTGGTGAAAAGCATATTGACAGTAGTGAGTTAGAAGCATTTATTGATAAGAGTGAAGATGTCGCTATTCAGTCCATAGAGGATTTACAAAACAGTGAAAAACTACTAGAGAAGCTACACTCTAACTTGTTAAAACTATTGGAGCAAGAGAAGTAAAATGACTCTCTAGTCCAATGTTACGAAATCGACAATCGCTACAGCTTGACACCCTTTTTTAAAGCGTTTATGCTGTTTGGCATCTTCCTCTGCCAGTTCAATTAAATCAGCAAAATCTTTTTTCTCTACTTCAAAAAAGAATACCTCTTTCTCTGTGTGTAATATAATATCTGCTTCACCACTATGGGTAAGTTCAATATTACGTAACCCTTTTGTAAATTCACTTTTAAGTAATTTAACAATTTTTTCATTTTCCAAAATTTGTTTCAGCGATACCTCTTCATAAATATCATTATCGCAAATAAGAGAGTAGCTGACTTTGATTTTGCCTTGCATGACCTATCCTTTAATGAGATATTTTATTTTAGCAAAGTTTTGAATAATTATGAAGAAATATGTCAAAATGTCATTCTATCTATTCTTAACCTCTTGAAGATAGGTATAGATAGCGTTTATCTCCTCTTTGGTTAGGTAGTACATAGGCATAACTTTATGTTTAACACGGCGATTATTTTTATCACGATATCTATTGGATAAACTCGCTTCTAAATCTTTGAGACTATACCCTGTAATATCTACACCTTTTAAGATTTTAGGGTTTTTATCTTTGTCATAATACTTGGCTATTTTATGACCACCTTGCCCCTCTTTTCCATGACATTTACTGCATGATATACCTCTTGGATTGTTATATAACATACGTCCATATTCAAACTCTAGCAGGAAGCTTTCTTCGACTTTTTTCTCTTTAAGTTTTTCAGGTTCTATGCTGATATTATCTTCTGTAGAAAAGAGTAGAAGAGGTAAAAAAAGTAGTAGTTGCTTCACCATAAATAACACCTGTCAATAAAGATTTTTTGATATAATAGCAAAAATTTAGCTAAAAGTGAAAATAATGCAACTTATTGATGGAAAATCATTATCTAAGAAAGTTCAAGAGTATGTTCGGTCTGAAGTAGAGATGCTTAAGAGTGAGAAAAATATAGTTCCTGGTTTGGCTGTGGTCATTGTGGGTGATGACCCTGCAAGTCACGCGTATGTCTCGATGAAAGAGAAAGCTTGTAAAAATGTAGGCTTCTACTCCATTGCTCACAAGATGCCATCAACCATTACACAAGAAGAGATTATTAAAATTATTACCATGATGAATAAAAATCCTCATATTCATGGAATCTTAGTGCAACTTCCTCTACCTGGGCATATTGATACCAATAAGATATTAGAAGTAATTGACCCTAAAAAAGATGTGGATGGTTTTCACGCTTACAATGTAGGTCGTATGGTGACCAATCTTGATAGTTTTGTTGCTTGTACCCCACTTGGTGTTATGAAAATGTTTGAAGAGTATGAGATTGAACTAGAGGGTAAAGATGTGGTGGTTGTTGGAGCGAGTAATATTGTAGGTAAACCTATGGCATCGCTTCTACTTAATGCCAATGCCACTGTTACCGTTACTCATGTCTATACCAAAGATTTAGCTTCTCATACTAAAAAAGCTGATATTGTTATTGTAGGGGTTGGTGTACCCAACTTAATTAAAGAAGATATGGTAAAAGAGGGAGCCATTGTGATAGATATTGGTATTAATCGTTTAGAAGATGGTTCACTTGTAGGTGATGTGGACTTTGCAAATGTTAGTCCTAAATGTTCATATATTACACCCGTTCCTGGTGGTGTTGGACCTATGACCATCGCTATGCTACTCTCCAATACGCTTAATGCAGCCAAGCAGTTTGGAGAGGAGAATTAATGAAGTTTTTAAAAGCACTACATAGGTTTTCAAGTACGTGGACAGGTACGATTATTATTGTACTTTTTCTTATCTTTTTTGTGGTTCAATCATTTGTTATTCCATCAGGTTCAATGAAGCGTACCATGCATGAGGGTGATTTTCTCTTTGCTAAAAAGTTTGCTTATGGAACACCCATTCCTACACTTCCATGGTTAGAGATACCTTTAGTTCCTGATTTTAATAACAATGGACACCTTATAGAGGGTGATAAGCCACAACGTGAAGATATTGTTATCTTTAGGTATCCAAAAGATAACAAAGTACACTATGTCAAGCGATGTGTAGCAACTGGTGGAGATGAACTTCTATATACTAACAAACATCTTTTAATCCATTTTGCTGAAGGTGATGAGTATATCAAGAAAAACTATCCTGCCAATAAAATTCTTACACTAAGAGGAAAACTTTGGGTTGATAATCCTTACATGGAGAAGTACCCAGGAATTCAATATGTTCCAAAAGGGGAACACAGTATTTTTAAACTGCTTCTTTCTCAAGAGCATATGGCTGATATGTCTGCAACCTATGTTCAAGAGTTGGGTGCACCTGTTTATAATGTACAAGGAAGACCTATGAACGCACTCTATAAAAAAGTAGAGAAAGATCACTACTATATGATTGGTGATAACCGTGACAACTCTAACGATAGTCGTTTTTGGGGTTCTGTCTCTTATAGTTTAATTGTAGGTCAACCATGGGTTATCTACTTCTCTTGGGATAGTGATACAAAAAAAGTTAGATGGGATAGGGTAGGAAGAGCTGTTAACACTATGCAGTTTGACGAACCAACATATTAAGGATTAGAATGAAATTTTATATTGCAACAGATCACGCAGGATACGCACTTAAAGAGTTTACTAAAGCTTATGTAAGTTCATTAGGACATGAGGTTGTTGATCTAGGACCAGATAGTGATGCTAGGGTTGATTATCCAGACTTTGCTAAAAAGTGTGCTGATGCTGTGATTGCTGATGAGGGCAGTTTTGGAATTTTAATTTGTGGAACAGGAATCGGTATCTCCATAGCAGCCAATAAAGTAGCTGGAATAAGAGCAGCACTCTGTCATGATGCCTATACTGCCTCAGCAACGAGAGCTCATAATGATGCCAATATTTTATGTTTTGGTGAGCGTGTAGTTGGACAAGGTGTGGTTGAAAGCATGATAGATGCTTTCTGTGCTACAGAATTTGAAGGTGGACGACATGCAGGACGTGTTGATAAAATAGAAGCTTGTTCTTTAGGTGCTAATTTAGGTTAAGCTCTGCAACAATAAAAACAATTAAAACAGCCCATAGTAAAATATGGAGTTGTGTATCATGAAAAGTCTTTTTAAAATCTTCCTCTTTTATCCATACTTTAAATTTATTTTTGTACCAAGGTAACCGAACCATTAATCGTAGTGTTTGATATAATAAAACTGTATGCATGATAATCCTTTTAAATATTATATCATATTTTAATTTGTTTTTTTATGTTTTTTATAAACTTTTACCCATTAAGCACCTTTTTGCTATAATCGCGACAATTAAACAAACACCACACATTATGGATATTACAAATGAGCGAAACCAAAAAAAATGTATACAACCCTAAAGAGATAGAAGAGAGTTACTATAAGCTTTGGGAAGAGCGAAACTACTTTGAGATAGAGGGCAATGAAGCTATTCAAAAGCCTGACAAACACTTTACCATTATGATGCCACCACCCAATGTAACGGGGGTATTGCATATCGGTCACGCTTTGACCTTTACTCTTCAAGATATTATTGTTCGTTATAAGAGAATGGATGGGTACAAAACCTTATGGCAACCAGGGGTTGACCATGCAGGGATTGCAACGCAAAACGTGGTTGAAAAACAACTTTTAGCAGAGGGAACAACCAAAGAAGAGATAGGTCGTGAAGCCTTTTTAGAGAGAGCTTGGCAACAGAAAAGTAACTCGCAAAATGCCATTACAGGTCAGCTTAGAAAATTGGGTGTGAGTCCTGCTTGGTCGCGTGAACGATTTACGATGGATGAGGGTCTTGGAAACGCTGTTAAAAAATCATTTAAGCAGATGTATGACAACGGCTTTATTGTTCGTGGAAACTACATGATTAACTGGTGTACGCATGATGGTGCATTGAGTGATATAGAGGTAGAGCATGAAGACCATATGGGGAAGATGTACCACATCAACTACCCCTTGGCTGATGGTTCGGGGAACATTACGGTGGCTACCACGCGTCCAGAGACCTACTTTGGTGATACGGCCGTTATGATTCACCCTGATGATGAGCGTCATAACCACTTGATAGGTAAAAAGATTAAACTGCCGTTGATTGAGCGTGAAGTAGCAATCATTGCCGATAGCCATGTTGATATGGAGTTTGGAACAGGGTTTGTAAAAGTGACTCCTGCTCATGATACCAATGACTACGAAGTGGGTAAACGACACGATTTAGAGTTTATTACCATTTTTGATGAAAAGGGTATTTTAAATGGTTACTGTGGTGAGTTTGAAGGGTTAGAGCGTTTAGAAGCTCGTGAGGTGATTGTCGCCAAACTGGATGCTGAAGGGTTTATGGTTAAGACTGAAGAGCATCCTCATCAAGTGGGTCACTGTTACCGATGTAAGAATATTGTAGAGCCGTATATCTCGAAGCAGTGGTTTGTTAAAAAAGAGTTTGCAGCTTCCTCTATTGAAAAAGTGAACAATGGTGAAGCTGAGTTTTTCCCATCTCATTGGATAAACTCGTACAACGCTTGGATGGGTGAACTGCGTGATTGGTGTATCTCTCGTCAATTATGGTGGGGACATCAGATTCCAGTATTTTACTGTAACGACTGTGACCACGAATGGGTAGAAGAGGGTGATGCTCCTAGCTCTTGTACCAAGTGTAACTCTACCAATATCTATCAAGACCCTGATGTATTGGATACATGGTTCTCTTCAGGTTTATGGCCTTTCTCAACTTTAGGTTGGGGAAATGGTGATGCGTTTAAAGGTGAGTTGTGGAATGAAGAGGACATGAAAAACTTCTACCCTAATAACTTGTTGATTACTGGGTTTGATATTC
>JAHZJZ010000308.1 GCA_022600655.1 Campylobacterota bacterium
CAAAAATCTTTGGATAAAACAAATGCATATATCGAACATACAAGTGATAGAATAGATAATATTAGTGCATCTGTTGATAGATTTGCTATGTTGACAACTTTTTTTGGTGTTCTTATAACCATCATCGTTTTCTTTTTTAGTTTTAAAAGCAACAGTGAAGCAAGACAAACAGTAGAAGATTGGCTTAAAGAGAATGGAGATGATTTTGTAAATAAAGAAGTACAACCAATCAAAGATGATTTTAATAAAATGATTATAAATATGCAAAAAGAGATGGAAAACTTTAAACAAAAATCTGATGAAGAGATAGAGTTCTTAAAAGAACAACTTGAAGAAAAAGGAAATGAAGTAATAGAGAGTTTATCTTCAAAAATTATAGAAAATGAATTTGATGATTCAGATTTATCTATTGAGGATAAACAATATTTTGAGTATCAAATAAAAGCAATCAAAGCAAAGCCTATAAAAAATCGAACCCTGCAAGATTATAAAAAAATGATTCTTTTTTATATAGTAAGTAAAGATTATCTAAAAGCGAATGAACTTGTTGATAAATTAATAGAAGATAAAAAATATACAAAGCCTGAAAAAGGTTCACTTTACTATTTAAAAGGATTTATTCAAGAGAAAGAAGGTTTATACAATAATGCTATAAAATCATTAAACTTATCTTTGGATATGAATTTGAATTTAGTAGCATCATATAATTTAAAGGCTAGAATTTATAATGTTGTAAAACAAGATTATAAAGAAGCTATGAAATTAGCTAAAAAGGCTTTAGAATATGATAAAGATAATTATGATGCGTATATAGCATTGGGATATGGAACTAGAACTAAAGCATACCTTGAAAATAAACATGAATTATATGAAAAAGCAATTGTCTATAACAAAAAAGCTATTGAAATCAATCCTGATAGAGATTTAGCATATAATAATATTGGTTCAATTTATCTAATACAAGATAAATATTTAGAGGCAAAAAAATGGTATAGCGATTCATTGAATATCAATCAAAATGAATGGGGATATGTAAATTTATTGAGAATTTATTTATTCTTAGGGGAATCATTTCCAGTTGAACTAGAAGAAAAATATTTTAAACTTTTTAAAAAAAATGATACTGAAGAGTTTACAAAGTATAAGATGTTTAAAATATTGGAAAATATTGTTAACTCCCAATATAAAGATAAAGAAGAAATAGAAAATATAGTGAATGAGTGGAAAAATACAACTAAGAAATTAAGACATTACTTTTTTGGTGCTTTGGAGTCTTGGGTTTTAAAAATAGAAAATTTAGAAATTAAAAATAACCTTATTTATGCATTGAAATTATTCGATACTCATAGAATTAAATAGTTTATTAGCTATCTTGTAAAATACGAAAATAATAATTTTAGTCTGACTCATTCCACCTGTCCTCAGGGGGAATGCATAGAATTGAAGCGTTGATTTTATTTGATATTGCCTATTCATCCCACCTCAAAGAGGATGGGACGAGAAAAAAAAGGGGTCAGACACTTTTTAGAGAATAAAACTTAAAATAATCCAAAAATATGACAATTTGAAATATTTTCACAGAAAAATATTATTTTATGTTAAAATAGTCGAAATTCAAAACAAAGGCTTTGAGTGTGGGCGATAAAGACATAGTAAGCAAAGAGATACTAAAAAATATAGCACGAGATATATCCAAACATATTTTGCATATTGATATTAAAAAAGATATGAAACTTATCAGCCAAGAGTTTACGAGAGTAGAGTCACGAGAGAGTGATTTGGTCTTTAAAAATGGAGATGAAGTGGTGCATATTGAGATACAAAATGATAACCATCCACAGATGCACCTGCGAATGCATAGGTATCTATCGGATATTTTGTTTGAACATGAAACAAGCACCATTAAACAGTATCTTCTCTATATTGGTAAAGCAAAGTTCAATATGAAAAATGGTATAAAAATAGAGAACTTGGACTACAAGTATGCTATAATAGACATGAGAGATGTAGCATGTGAGTCATTTCTGTACAGTGATGACCCCTCTGCATTGGTTCTTGCCATGTTGTGTGATTTTAAAGATAAAGACAAACAGATGGTTGTTAATACCATCTTAAAAAGATTGCGAGAGTTAAATGATGATAGAAGTTATAGAGATTATTTAAAGATGGTAAATGTCTATTCGACCAATAGAGGTTTAGAAAAAGAAGTTAAGAAAGGAATTGATATGTTGACTGTAGATATAGAAAAAACACCATTTTATCAAATTGGAGTTGAACGAGGGGCAAAAGAAGCTACTTTTGAAAGTGCAATGGTTATGATTGAAAAATTTAAACTCTCCATAGATGATATTGTAAAAGAGTTAAATATCAAAAAAGAAGAACTTTTAGAATATATCAATAAAAAGAACGCACAAAAATAGGTAGTTTATATTAGATTTCAAAAGAGTAAACGGTAGGCAACAAACCAAAGAGGATGACTACTCATCCTCCTTAGCAAACTTCTCATACAAAAAGCTTAAAATTGCTTCACGACATCGTATATACTCCTCATTATGTTGAAGCTCAACACGGTTTCTAGGTCGTGGTAGATTCACTTCCAAAATCTCACCTATAGTCGCCTCTGGTCCATTGGTCATCATAATAACTCGGTCACTTAAAAGTACAGCTTCATCAATATCATGTGTAATGATAATAACCGTGTTTTCAACACTCTGTTGAATACGCATCAAATGCTCTTGCAGATTGGCTCTAGTAAGTGAGTCTAAAGCTCCAAAAGGCTCATCCATTAACAATACATCAGGGTTAATTGACAAGGCTCTAGCAATACCTACTCTCTGTTTCATACCACCCGAAATTTCTGATGGAAGTTTGTCTTTGGCATGGTCAAGGTTCACCATAGAGACGTATCGTTCAACTCTCTCTCTAAGCTCAGGAGAGCTTAGCTCGGGCATTACTTTTTTAACAGCCATCTCAATATTTTGATAGACGGTTAACCATGGAAGAAGTGAGTGGTTTTGGAAAACAACAGCTCTGTCTGGACCTGGTCCTACAATCTCTTTACCTTTTAAAAAGATGTAACCCTCTGTCTCTTTGTCTAGTCCTGAAATCATGTTCAGTAGGGTTGACTTACCACACCCACTGTGTCCAATGATGGAGATGATTTCATTTTTCTTAATCTCTAAGTTGACATTGGTGACAGCGATGTAGTCCTCTTTTCCAAGAATTGGAAATCTCTTTTCTATATTTTCTAAGTGTAAAAATTTCTGCTTACCCATTACGCTCTCCCTTTTTTAGTATAGTCAAAGTAGTCGGCTATTTTTCCCATGATGACATCAAGAAGAAATCCAATAAGACCGACCACAATAATACCGATAATAATGTTATGGTAGTTCAAGTTGTTGTACTCATCCCAAATCCAAAATCCAATACCAATACCACCAGTTAACATCTCAGCAGCGACAATAACCAACCAAGCGATTCCCAGTGAAAGACGCATTCCTGTAAAGATAAACGGAACAGCTACAGGCAAAATAATCTGCATTACTTTCTCTATTGGCGTAAACCGAAGTACTTTAGCAACATTCATGTAGTCTTCATTCACACTCTTTACACCCAGTGCTGTATTGATAATAATCGGCCAGATGGAGGTGATAAAGATGGTCGAAATCGCTGTTAAGTTAATATCTTGGAAGATAAAGAGCAACAACGGCAACCACGCCAAGGGTGATACAGGTTTAAATATCTGTATAAATGGGTCAAAGGCGTACTGTGCATTTCTACTCATACCAATCAACAGCCCCAGTGGGACACCTACTAAAATCGCCAATATGAATCCTGCAAAAACCCGTTTAAGTGACTCCATAATTTGCCAAAAGAGACCTTTGTCATCTTGATTTTCTACATAAAAAGGGTCAGCCAAGACACCTGTTATCTCATCGCCATCGGCATTGGTTCCACCAAATGCAGCGACATAGGTATCGGATGGTGTAGGGAAATCCTCTACCACATTTGCGATACTGCTCCATACTCCTAAAATAGCGATAAACACCAAAATAGGCAGTATAATCTTCTTTGCAAGTTCGTTATTCATGTTGTTTCTCCTTTGATATATTTACATCTATCAGTACCCAAAGCCAGTAAACAGCTGATGAAAAAGTAAAAGGAGGTATTATCATCCTTTGGGTACTTATAGATATAAACGGTAGATTCCGTCTTAAAAAAAGCTGACAGAATCGATAATTAGTGACCTAATTTTCAACAACTAAAGGTTGATAACATTGTTCACTTTTAAAAATAGAGAAAGCCATTAAAATAAGCTTTCTCATGGCAGCAATTACGGCTA
>JAHZJZ010000309.1 GCA_022600655.1 Campylobacterota bacterium
ATTAAGATTTAGCCAATCTTTGATGATTACTTTATCATTTAACTCTTCAAAGGATTTTCCCTCTTCTTTGATAGCGATAATCATATCATTACCACTAGCTACCGCTATGAGGTTATCTTTTGTGATACCTTCTCCAAATTTGACTGTATCATTTCCAGCATTTCCTTGGTATTGCTGATAATACCCATACTTATAATCGTCGTGAATCGTATTTATCCCATCACCAATATTGAAGATATAAATATCATCGCCAAGTCCACCTTTTAAGGTATCAACACCGATTCCCCCATCAATTGTGTCATTTCCTCTTCCAGCATTGACGATATCATCACCAGTCCCTGCGGTGATAGTATCATCACTATCCCCACTCTCTATCGTATCATCTCCACTCCCAGCATTAATCTTATCTTTGCCACCGCCAGTGACAATTGTATCATTACCTTTACCACCATCGAGGAGATTATCACCGTTACCTGCGTTGATAGTATCGTTGCCCTCACCACCATAGACAGTGTCATTACCTGAACCTGTCGTGACTTTGTCATCTCCACCTAATGCGTCAATAGTTGTGTTATTATTATCGTATACTAATATATCATCACTCTCTGTTGCCTGCTGAAGCTCTTGAAGCGTGATTGAAGAACCATCAACTAAAACAATATTTTCTACCCTACTATTTTCCTCAGCCCAATTCTTAACCGTAATCGTATCACTTAACTCTTCAAAGGTTTTTCCATCTTCTTTCAGCCCGATGACTAAATCCGCACCAATGAGTACTACTGCTAAATCATCTTTTGTGATGCCATCTCCAAACAAGATCGTATCATTGCCCGCATTTTGTGAATAAGCATTGTTATATCCATATCGATATTCATCTATGACTGTATCTTTACCATCTCCTCTATTATAGATATAGGTATCATCCCCTTTACCACCAGAGAGTGTATCGTCCCCTATGCCTCCCGTAATAATATCTTTACCATCACCAGAAGTTATATTGTCATTACCACTGCTACCAGAGATTTGATCATCACCTGAACCCGAAGTAATGGTATCGTTTCCATCACCACCGTCTATTGTATTTTTCCCATTTCCAGCATCGATCGTATCATTTCCAAAACCAGCATTGATGATGTCGTCACCATTACCTGATGTAACTTGATCATCACCACCAAGCATATCTATAGAAATACTATTATCCCCAAAAGTTAAAATATCTGCTTCTTCTGTCGTTTGCTGAATATTATCTAAACTGATTTGTGTATTATCAGACAGTACAATTTTTTCGACTCTATTGTCAGTCAAAGCCCAATCTTTTATTGTGACAACATCACTCAACTCTTCAAAACTTACACCATCTTCTTTGATTGCTATCACTAAATCATTACCCATATTCTTAGATACTAACTGACTTTCAGTAATGCCTCCAAAAAATTGTAAGGTATCTGCACCAGCAGTATCATAAATAATATCTTTGCCATCTCCTACACTAAAGGTGTAAATATCATCACCTTTACCACCTTCAATATAGTCATCGCCTTTGCCACCTTCGATAGAATCATCGCCATCCAGTGCCTTAACAATATCATCACCATTTCCTGCATTAATATTATCTGCAGCAGATGTAAGTTCTAGGTAATCAGCATTATCTGTTACCATATATTCTGCTACAATTTCTTGGATATTATATTGGCTTCCATTATCAAAAAGAATATTTTCTATACGATTTTGACTATAAATCCAATTTTTAATTGTGATAATATCTTCTTCATTGATTATGAAAATTAAATCATTTCCGTTATATGATATCTGCATATTATTTTTGAAGATACCTTCTCCCAACTGGAGAGTATCAGTACCACTTTCATCTAAGATAATATCTTTGCCATCTCCAATTCTATAAATATACGTATTTGCATGATCCCCCGTAGAAATAACTCTATCATTCCCTTTTGAACCTAAAATAGTACTATTATCACCATTGACAACGATATCATCTGATTCCTCACTACCAATGACCAAAGCATTGTGAATATTATAATTTTTAACATCATCAAAAACACAAATTGTTCGATCATCCTGTGTATATGTCGTTTGAATCAAATCACGTAATATCTCATCTTCTATGCCTTCCACAATGCGACTTGCATCAAAGGAGAAAAATTTATCTCCCTGCATATTCATCACTTTTGCAAGATATATTTTGTGTTCGAGACTATTTTCTTCACTATTCATATAACCAACAATATTATTATAAAAGCTATCCTCATTATCAATAATAAACTTACTTTTATTGATATCATAATGAATATCGTTAAACTTATAAAATGCTTGTATTGCAAATGCACCTTCATATCTTTGAAGCAACTCATCATGATAATACTCATTATAATATGTAACTTGATAGCTCGGTATTGCACTTGAAGCTATAGCTCCATTTGCATCCTTATTGGCATATTGTTTGGCTAATTCTTCTAAGTTTTGTTCTATTTCAGAAGTATATCTATGATTATTTACCAGACTTTCTATAACCCATACTTTTTTGTCAATATCAGGTAAATCAAAATCACCTTGAATATTATATTTGTCCTTTAACTCATTTTTGTACTCTTCATAGCCAGACCATATCTCAATAAAATCATCAAAATTATTAGCCACTTTAACAATATCTTCAGAGTACTCCAGAGCTTTTTCTTTCAATGTGTCATCGAGATTATATGCAATAAAACTATTTAAAAATAACCCATATCCCCGTAAATTTGGTAGATTTTTAGTAATCTCATCCACTACAAAATCAGGAATATCAGCAATATCTACTGTTGTCAACTTTGATTCATACTCTAAAGCCACATCTGCTGCCAACTTTTTGTTCCCATCTACATCCGTATACTTACTAGCTTCGGTTAATAAAGCTCCAGCAATTTCAATATTTGTACTAACATAGTTAAGACTTATAGCGTTCACACCTTCTTCTTTAAGAGTTAATAACTCTCCTTGATCCACTCGTCCATCTCCGTTTTCATCATGCCATGTCTGAAGCCGGTAGTAAAGGTCATCTTTTCTGTCAATAATGTTGTCATGATTACTATCGATTAACTCTTTGAGTTCTTCAAATCCACTTGTTGTAAGATTCCCAAAAACTTCATCAATACCATCTATCTTATTATTTTCATTTTTATCATACACCAAGATACCGTCAGTTGGTGCTATCCAACCGACCTTTTCACGTATACCATCACCTGTCAAATCAAAATATGCATTTGAGTCTTCCAACGATATTGTCGAAATAAAACCATCCTTGTCTGTATCTAGCACGAGAGGATCTCGTGGTGGAGGTGGAGGTGTAGGGTCTGGTGGGCATCCATCACAGTCAGAATCAGAATCACTGTCAGAATCAGAATCACTGTCAGAATCGGAATCACTGTCAGAATCGGAATCACTGTCAGAATCGGAATCACTGTCAGAATCAGAATCACTGTCGGAATCAGAATCACTGTCAGAATCAGAATCACTGTCGGAATCAGAATCACTGTCGGAATCAGAATCACTGTCAGAATCAGAATCACTGTCTGAATCAGAATCACTGTCGGAATCAGAATCGCTGTCAGAATCAGAATCGCTATCAGAATCAGAATCACTGTCAGAATCAGAATCACTGTCAGAATCAGAATCACCCTGATCATCGTCTTCAATATAGGCTATCTGCGTCTCACCATATCCCACTTGATCAGAGCCATTAACAGAGATACCCGAAACATACATAACAAAATCCTCTGTATTCTCAGGATTAATATCATCATAGATAGGGACATCTACACGCTTATATGTCTCTCCAGGATAAAAGGTCACAACATACGTTCCCCCTCCAAAGTCAACACCCTTTGTTGCCGTATTGCCTGCTAAAGACAACGTCACAGTCACCGTACTGTTAAGCGGTTGTGATAGCACTACACCAAATGGTGCTATACCATCACTTTCTGAGACGATAGGGGCATAGACAGATACATCTGCATAAAGAGAGTCTGAGCCTTCATCTTTGATAAAACCCTGTCCCGCATTATCAAAAGATAGGGTATTGAGGTCATTTCCCTGATAGCTGTAGTTTCCTGTAGGGGCAAGGCTAAACGTCTCATCATCACTATCCTCATCTTTAATCGTTTGCACATAAAATATCCCTGATGTATTTCCAGAAGATATCGTAACCATACCGCTGCCCACTGCCGTAAAGTCTCCAGACTCCGCACTATCGTAATCAAATATAAGTGTTTGGACATTGATCATCAAATCTTTCTCCAAAACATCATCGATACCAATAGTAAACTCCATCTTACCACCCTCTGTGACTCTACCATCACCAATATAGACAGTAATATCTTTCTTTTCAGTCTTTTCCAGTTCGATATCTAGCATCCCTCTATTTGGATTATCAGAATTCCACCCTTCTACAATCAGGTACTCTGCCGTGCCGTTTTTAGTGATAAAGAGTTTGCCGTTTGATTCTGCGTAATTGTATGTACCGTCTGTATAGACGTCCTCTGAGAGTTGGCTCTTTTTACCAGAAAGGAGGGTTCCGTTGAAGCGTATCTCACCTGATCCATCACTGTCATACAGCGTATCCCCTGAAGTGGCAATATAGGTATCAAACCCACTTCCACCTTCCATTCTGTCTGCACCTGCCCCACCATCGAGGTAGTCATTGCCTCCATAACCTTTGAGTGTATCACTTCCACCATTATGATCTTTCAAAATATCAGCTACATTCTCTCCTATGAGGGTATGGTTCTGGTTTGCTAGATCATTGGCATCAGTTTCTATGAGAACCACATTTTGGTTAAAGGAGACTCTACCATCATCTACCAGCCATGGATTGAGTGCAATGATCTCTTTTGTTTTTGCAGCATCATTTCCAGTGAGTTTATTGATTGAGTCACCAGACTTGATAGTATAGACTCCAGAAGATCCCATATCCAACTTCTCACCTGGATAGAGAAGAACATGAGAAAGAAGCCATGAGACTTTGGGAATATCTTCGATGGCGTTTCTAACGGTGAGGTTATTGGTAGCTTTAACGTCAAATTCAACTTTGTTGATGGTGATTTTCTTCGCATCTGTTTTTTCTATAATAAATAATGTCGCTTTCTCTTCTATTTCTTGATTTGATGTGGTAATGGTGGCTAGATTAATTGTATCATTAAATGATATTCGGTCATTGTTGTTAACTGATTGAATATTCCAGCTATCATTATATTGTTCTATATTTTGGAAATTCTCAGTATTTAAAAACTCATCAAAGGACTTTGTAGCGGTTATATCTATATTTGTAGAATATCGTTTGATATTTCCAAACCCATCTTGGTAATACTCAACTGATGCAATCTCATTTGCAGAACCAATAGGATAAACTTCATTTGAGATAATATAGTTGAAAATTTTACTTTGTATGTTATTATAATTTTCATATATTGAATCATTTGCTAAACCAACTCCAACTGCAGTAGCACCTGCTCCTATTACAATAACTGCTGCAGGAGCAGAAACTGCAGTTAATACAAGCACTGATGCACCACCTAATACATATCCTGCCAATGTACCTACAGCGGCTTTTTCTAGCTCTTCATTACTTAAATCAGAAGCACCATACTGTGTCACGCCTCCAATAACACCATTTACAACTGTAAAAACAGCAGAAAACTTTTTTCCAGCAACTTCTCCAAATTCTGCTGCAGTTTGTCCTATAACAGCCATGGAACCATTAAAACCATTTAAAATAGAACTTAAATTGTCTGACGATGCATTATTGTCTTGTTCATAATTAACATTTAAATTTTCTGCCATTTCTTATCCTTTATTAATTATTTTTGAATTAGTGGATTAATTTCAACCCTAGCTTTTTTAAACTCATCTTCATCTCTATTTGAAATTTGCGATATAACTTCAATAGCTTTTTCTTTATTTTCTTTACTTATTAAATGCTCATCATACCCGCAACATTTATACCTATACCAATTAGGTTTATTGATATACAAAAACCCTTTATTTGAAGCAATCCATGAAGTTATACCTCTCATTCTTGCATTCGTATATGCTAAAGATTTTGTACCAACAATAAACCACTCTTTTTCTATGTGATGTTCATAAAGTCTTATTTCTTTAACTAAAAACATTTCAATTGAAATAAAAATCACGCCTATTACTATTAATGAAAATAAACCTAAAATATAACAATCTTTCATATTACATTCTATTCCAAAATTAAATACTCTACTGAAAAATGGAAATATAATTAAAATCACAAGTGAATTTGGAAAAAATAATCTCCATAATACTTTTCCAGGTTCATACTGCATTACTAACAATGGTTTATCAACACTTTTCTTAGTTTCCATCAAGCCACCTCCCAAGTGGGATATAAATAACAAATATTATTACTTTTCCCTATTAGATAGACATTTCCATCGTTTAGGTCTTTGAGAATGATTTTGGAAAATGGGTTTCCAGTGAGTTTATTGATTGAGTCACCAGACTTGATAGTATAGACTCCAGAAGATCCCATATCCAGCTTCTCACCTGGATAG
>JAHZJZ010000310.1 GCA_022600655.1 Campylobacterota bacterium
ATAACAAAGGCATTTAAGTCATCACCAATTACCTCTGCCATACAAGTTGTAGATACAGCAATATGATCTGGCTTATACATAGCATTACAGTTTCTTAAACCATCTTTCATGTTTGCCAAACCACCAAATACAGCAGCCGATTCACTCATCGAATCACTTACACATGGGGTTGGTTCTTTAAAGTGTCTTGTAAAGTACGATCTAAAGTAGGCAACACATCCATGAGAACCATGAACATATGGCATGGTGTTTTCAAAACCAAGACCAGCCATAATCGCTCCAAGAGGTTGACACGCTTTAGCAGGGTTCACGGTAATCGCTTCTCTTGCTAAGTTTTTCTCTCTATACTCCCAAGTTTTAGTCCACTCTTGTGTCTCATCTACTTTTGCTGGGTTAATTGCACCCATGTTTCCTTCAAACTCTTGTTTGTTTTTTAAAACCTCTTGATACTCTGGCTTTAAAAATAGTTTCTGTCCGTTTACAATGTTATCTATATCTTGCATATTACGCTCCTACCTCTTCTTTAGTTTCCCATGGTGCTTTGGTGTGATTCCATACTGGTGAATTCATCGCCAAGTCCATATCTTTTGCAAAAATAGCAAACGCGTCATATCCGTGATATGGTCCACTATAATCCCATGAGTGCATCTGTCTAAATGGTAACCCCATCTTTTGGAACACATACTTCTCTTTTACCCCAGCAGCGACTAGGTCTGGTTTGATTGCGTGTACAAATTTCTCTAACTCATACTCGTTTACATCATCATAAATCAGTGTACTTCGCTCTAAATCTTCTTTGGTTCTTTTGTAGTCATCACCATGTCCAAACTCATAACCTGTACCGACAATCTCCATACCAAGATCTTCATAAGCACCAATAACATGTCGAGGTCTAAGCCCACCAACATAAAGCATTACTTTTTTACCAGCAAGAACAGGCTTATACTTCTCAATAACAGCGTCTGTCATCTTGGTATATTTAGCAATTACAGCTTCTGTCTTTTCTTGAATTGACTCATCAAAGAAAGCAGCAATTTTTCTTAAAGAGTCTGTTGTTTTTGTTGGTCCAAAGAAGTTGTATTCCATCCAAGGGATACCAAACTCTTGCTCCATGTGTCTACTAATGTAGTTCATTGAACGGTAACAGTGAAGGAGGTTAAGTTTTACTTTTGGTGTGATTGCCATCTCTTTATAGGTAGCATCTCCAGACCATTGAGCAACGACTCTAAGTCCCATCTCTTCAAGTAGAATTCTTGTTGACCATGCATCACCACCAATATTGTAGTCACCAATAATCGCAACATCATACTCGGTAGACTCAAACTCTTTTCTAGCTGTAGAATCGGTCATAACTTCATCTCTAATGGCATCGTTTGCAAGGTGGTGTCCTAATGATTGAGAAACCCCTCTAAACCCTTCACATGAGACAGCAATGGTTGGTGTATCGCTCTCTTTTTTATGTATTTTAGCTACAGCTTGAATATCATCACCAATCAGACCAATTGGACACTCTGACTGAATGGTAATACCATTGTTTAGTGGAAAAAGGTCATCAATCTCAACAAGAGCTTTTTTGAGCTTCTTATCTCCACCAAATACAATATCGTTTTCAGTAAAGTCAGTAGAGAAGTTCATGGTTACAAAAGTATCAACCCCTGTTGTACCTATGTAATAGTTTCTTCGTCCAGCTCGACTGTATTGACCACAACCAATAGGTCCATGAGAGATATGAATCATATCTTTAACTGGTCCCCAAACAACCCCTTTTGACCCAGCATAAGCACAACCTCTTTGACTCATTACACCTGGTACGGTCTGTTTGTTACTTTTGGTGGTATCACAAGCACCTTTTACACCCTCTGGTGTATCCACACCTAAGTGTTTGGCTCTATTTTTTTTCGCTTTAGCAGGATAAACTTCAAGTACCTCTGCTATCGCTTTTTTCTGTAACTCTTCTAATGTTTCAGTTCCCATTCTATCTTCCTTTTAAAACTTTTTGTTAGTGAGCGAAAGTACTTTATATTGCTCCAATAAGCACTATAAAGTCACTTTCGCTCTAATTTTTTTAGCGTGACCAGTCGCATGAGCCTACTTTTAAAGTAAACCATGCTTTAGCATAGTTTTTTGAGTGTTACTCAAAAAATATTTCTATTTAATAATTACGCTACTAAAACTCTGTATAAAAGCATGTCATCTAAATTTGAACACAACTCTTTTGTCGCTTCACCATCAACAGCTTTTGAAATCTCACTAATTTGATACTTGTTGGTATAATAAACCATTTTACTCTCACCTACAACATCAGCACTCTCAAAATAGTCAACAAACGCTGTATGTGCAAATGTTCCTTCTGGAACCGTTAACTCAACAATTACTTCACCTTTAGTCGTCTCACCTGTAAGGCTTACAACCTTACCAGCTGCTTCTACACCCTCTTCAACTTTTTCTATTACTTTATCAAAAGCTACATCATTACCTTCACTCGCTGGGAAATGGTATCCACATACAAACATTTTAATTCCTTTTATTTTTTATTTTTTGGAATCGGAGGCTTTAGCCCCGAAACACCACGAGGCTAAAGCCATCGTCTCCTAGTTAAAAAGCTTAGATTTATACTTCACCCTCTTTTTTACCAACAATTGCCTCTTCAACATCATCTTCTAAACCAAATTCCATTAATAAATCTTCAAGATCATCCATCTCTAATGGTGTAGGAATTACTTTAAGGTCATTGGCAATAATTTTTCTAGCCAACTCTTTGTACTCCATCGCTTGTTCTGAACTTGGTGAATACTCAACAACGGTCATTCTTCTAAGCTCTGCTCTTTGAACATGGTTTGAACGAGGTACAAAGTGAATCATCTGTGTTCCCAATGCTTTAGCCAACTGCTTCGCCAAGTCATACTCTTTATCAGTCATACGAGCATTACATACAAGACCAGCTAGTCTAACACCACCTGTGTTTGCATATTTCAAAATACCTTTTGAGATGTTGTTTGCTGCATACATTGCCATCATCTCACCCGACATTACAATGTAAATTTCTTGAGCTTTACCTTCACGAATTGGCATCGCAAATCCACCACATACAACATCTCCAAGAACATCGTAAGATACAAAGTCTAACTCATCATCATAAGCACCCTCTTCTTCAAGAAAGTTAATCGCCGTAATAACCCCACGACCTGCACAACCAACACCAGGCTCTGGTCCACCAGACTCTGTACACATGATGTACCCTTCAGTTATCTCATCATTATCAGGGTGAAATTCAGCAGCACCTGGCTTACATACATCTTCAAGTTCTAAATCTTCAACCGTACCAGCTTCGGCTGCCAGTTGCATAATTGTATTTTGAGCTTTCTCATGAAGAATAAGTCTCGTAGAATCAGCCTTTGGATCACAACCAACAATAAGTATCTTCTGACCATAGTAGTGAACCATAGCAGCCAATGTATTTTGAGAAGTAGTTGATTTACCAATCCCACCTTTACCATAAAACGCAATCTGTCTTAATTCTGACATTTTGTCTCCTTAACTTTTTATTTTTTTTAAGTACACCTCTACTAATGCATTTAGTGTTCCACAAGATGAAAAAAAGTGATTAAATTTTTTGAATTTTTCTTAAATTCGCCAGACTCAAAAAAATTTCTAGAAGGGTCTTTTGCATGCTTCTCCTTCAACAAGGCGGCGTCATTTGCAAAAAGCCCTATCCATCCTTCCTGAGTCGACATAAACGCCCCTTTTTTACCGTCCCCGTGGCAGCCCATGCAATCTTTTCTGTATGACAACCTGCCCTCTTCAAACATCGCAAACAAATTTGTAGACATTATAG
>JAHZJZ010000311.1 GCA_022600655.1 Campylobacterota bacterium
ATTTCGAAATTATACTATTGAGTAGAGATTAGTTAGCTTACTTAAGCAATTTTTATTTAAAGATAGACAATAAAACACCAGCTGCAACAGCTGAACCAATAACACCAGCAACGTTAGGTCCCATTGCGTGCATTAAGAGTACGTTACCTGGTTTCTCTTCAGAACCAACTTTAGAAACAACCCTTGCTGACATCGGTACAGCAGAAACTCCAGCTGCTCCAATAAGTGGATTAATCGGCTCTTTAGAGAACTTATTCATAATTTTTGCCATAATTACACCTGTTGCTGTACCAGCAGAGAATGCGATAAGACCAATAACCATAATTCCCATTGTCTCTAATACTAAGAACTTATCAGCTGCTAGTTTAGAACCAACACCAAGCCCTAGGAAAATAGTAACAATATTGATCAGTGAGTTTTGCATTGTATCACTTAATCTGTCAACAACACCTGACTCTTTTGCAAAGTTACCAAATGCAAATGCTCCAATTAGAGGTGCAGACTCTGGTAAGATTAACATAGCCAATACAATTACAACTACTGGGAAGACAAGCTTCTCTAATCTATGTACTTTTCTCTGTACACCCATTTTAATCTGTCGCTCTTCTTTGGTTGTTAATGCTCTCATTATTGGTGGTTGAATAACAGGAACCAATGCCATATACGAGTAGGCTGCTACGGCTATTGCTCCCAATAGTTCAGGGGCTAGTCGATTGGCGATAAAGATAGAGGTAGGTCCATCAGCACCACCAATAATACTAATAGCAGATGCACTTTGTAAGTCAAATCCTAATACAACCGCACCAATCAATGAACCAAAAATACCAAACTGTGCAGCACCACCAAGGATTGCTGTCTTAGGATTGGCCAGAAGTGGACCAAAGTCGGTCATCGCTCCAACTCCCATAAAGATAAGCAGAGGGAAAAACTCATTGGCTATACCCATATTATAGATAATACCTAGCATTCCATGCTCTCCACCCATATTGGCAAGTGGAATATTGGCTAGAAGCCCACCAAATGCTATAGGAATTAGAAGTAATGGTTCAAAGTTCTTAGCAATGGCCAAGTAGAATAGAACAAAAACTATGATAATCATAATAATACGACCAACTGATGATTCAAATGCCGTCATAGCTCTTTCATACTCAGCTCCTCCTGGTTCTGAGGTCATCTCTCCATCATCAGTATTCCAAATAGCATTAATACCTGTAGTTTCCCAGAAACTACCTGCCAGTTCTGCAACTGACTTAGGTTGATATGTACTCTCTTCTGTACTTTGTTCTGCAGGTGCAGGGTGACCTGCTGCTTGTGACATTGATGTCAAGGTGAACAGAACAAAAAGCAGTGAGATTAAAAACTGTTTAATCTTCATTGATTACTCCATTGTGGCAAGAAGTTGACCATCGGCTACAGCATCGTTAACGTTTACATCAATAGACTTGATAACACCTGTTTTAGGAGCGACTACATCAATCTCCATTTTCATCGCTTCAAGAATCATGATTTGCTCACCTTCATTAATGCTATCACCTGGTGCTTTTAAAATTTTCCATACATTACCTGGAGTTTGTGAAGGAATCTCAACTGAACCTTTTCCACCAGTTGCTGCAGGTGCTGCAGCAGGAGTAGCAGCTGGTGCAGCTGCTGTTGGTGTTACTTGAATATCTGCATCACCCTCTGCTACCTGTACACTATATTGCTTACCATCTACTACCACTGTATAATTTCCACTCATCTCTTCTCCTCCACTTTGTTGATTGTTTTTACCTTTTCTTATCATTAAAGGACCTTCACCCTTTAAGAACGCTATACCTTTTTGATCACATGCTGCAGAGATGAAAATATTCTCTTCACTTGTCTCAAGCTCTTCATCTTCAAGAACTTTTGTCCAATATGCAATCGACTTTGTTACCTCTTTATCTGCAATATCCAATGGATTCTCAGTTGTTGGCTCTAGTCCTAGTTTTTCTGATGCTAGTTTAACAATCTCTGCATCTGGTTCAATTGGCGTTTTACCAAAGTAACCAAGTACCATTCGTCCATAACCTGGAGCGATTTGCTTCCAGTCACCAAACATTACGTTTGCATACGCTTGTTGCCAGTAGAATTGACTTACAGGTGTTACAGAAGTACCATAACCACCTCTCTCAACAACCTCTTTCATCGCTAAGATAACCTCATCAAACTTATCTAAGTTTCCAGAGTCTCTCATCATCTGTGTATTTGCTGTTAAAGCACCACCTGGCATTGGTGAAAATGGAATAAGTGGTGAAACTTGAGTCGCTTCTGGTGGAATCATATACTCAGCTAAACACTCTTTAAGTCTATCTTCGTACTTCAGAATTTTATTTAACTCTAAATCACCAAGATTATAGTTAGTTCCCTTCGTTGCATGAAGCATAGTCAAGATATCTGGTTGAGATGTACCACCAGATACTGGTGAAGCAGCCA
Source organism: Campylobacterota bacterium (assembly GCA_022600655.1). Lineage (GTDB taxonomy): Bacteria > Campylobacterota > Campylobacteria > Campylobacterales > Sulfurovaceae > UBA1140. Next base: position 2,455 of record JAHZJZ010000311.1, read on the forward strand.
TATCAATACCATTAGCTCCAGCTTCAAGAGCAGCGAGATAAGCAGCTACAGAAACACCTGCTGTCTCATGAGTATGAAGTCTTAAATGAACCTCTTCACCTAAAAGCTTTCTAGCCATTGAGATGGTTTCATATACTTTATTTGGGTTAGCAGTACCTGAAGCATCTTTAAAACAGAGACTATCAAACTCAATACCTGCATCTAAAATATTTCTAAGAGTCTTCTCATAGAAAGCAACATCATGAGCACCTTTACATCCTGGAGGTAAATCCATCATGGTGATTACAGCTTCATGGTTCATTCCATGTTTTTTAATACATGACGCACTATACTCAAGGTTATTTACATCATTAAGAGCATCAAAGTTTCTAACCGTTGATGTACCATGTTTTGCAAACATTTTAGCAAATAGGTCAATCATCTCACGACTACCAGTATCAAGCATTACAGTGTTGATACCTCTTGAGAGAACTTGTAGATTCGCTTCTGGTCCTACAATCTCTCTAAACTTATCCATCATCTCAAAAGCATTTTCTTGTAAGTAGAAATAGAGACTTTGAAATCTAGCTCCTCCACCAAATTCAAAGTGATTAATACCTGCATTTTTAGCAGCTTCTACTGCTGGAAAAAAGTCATCCATAAGAACACGACCACCAAAGACAGATTGAAATCCATCTCTAAAGGTTGTATCCATCACATCAATATATTTTTTTGCCATCTTATACCTTCACTGTTATGATTTTTTGTTACGAAACTCAGATACTGCAGCGATAATCGCAGCAACTCTTCGATTTTCATCTTCTGATGTGTCAGCTACGGGTGCAGCTGGTGCTTGGGGAGTAGTTTCGGGGAAATATTTGTTGATCAAAAAAGCTTGTAGTTTAATAAACTGTACTAGGATAACAAGGAATAGAAAAACGACTCCCATCCCTAGTATCATAAACTTAAAACTTTCTGCAACTAAATTGACTTCAGCCATAAAAACCTCTTTACATTTATAGATTTATTTGATAGCATATTTTAGGCAATTTTTACTTTCAAAAGCTTAATTTACTATCGCTTTCTCTGTCGATTATTTTTACGTGCTACTTTTTGTTCAACTTCATACTGGTCCATTAAATTATTAACCGTATCTAGGTCAAACCCTATCTGTTCTTGTCTGTTTTTATTGTTATTTATAAGCAGTGTAACCACCCGTTCAACAAACTCATGATAGTCCATATCTTCCATACTATCAATAAAGTCAATAGCACACTCGTTAATCTCTGTTTCACGTACTCTTTGTTCTAAGCCAGAGAAATCACTACAAGCGATATCTTCTTCAACACCTTCAATCTCAATAGTACCTAATTTCATATCAGCACCAACCTCTTTTTGAATACGTTGAAGCTCTCTAAACTCATTGGTAGAGACCAGAGTAATGGCTTTTCCACTTTTCCCCGCTCGTCCTGTTCGCCCTATACGATGCACATAACTTTGAGGATCAAAGGGGATATGGTAGTTAAATACATGCGTTACCTGCTTAACATCAAGTCCTCGTGCAGCCACATCTGTAGCTACCATAATCTGTACCTCATTACGACGATAAGCACGAATCACTTCATCACGCTCTATCTGCTCTAAGTCACCATGAAGTCCTTTTGCATTGAACCCTATAGCTTGAAGATATTCCGTTAACCTATCAACCTCACGTTTCATTCGACAGAAGACAATACACTTTTTAATCTTCTCAGTCTCTAAAAGCTTAACAATTGCCTCATCTCTTTGAGACTCATTAATCACATAGTAGTGTTGCTCAATGATATTGTTTGTCGTACTCTCATCTTTTCCTACTACAGAGATAAACTGTGGAGAGGTTAAAATCTCATCTGCCAATGCTTTAATTGGGTCTGGCATGGTTGCTGAGAAGAGTAGAGTTTGTCTATTTTGAGGAATATACTCAAATATCTCTTTTATCTCATCTAAGAAGCCCATATCTAACATCTCATCAGCTTCATCAAGCACCACAATCTCAGGATTAAAACTATCAATTTTCCCTTTTTTATAAAGGTCTTTTAGTCTTCCTGGTGTCGCTACAACAATCTGTACCCCTTTGTTGATTAAAGCTATCTGTCTACCATACCCTACACCACCATACACTGTTAGTGTACGTATATTTGCAAAGCGTCCTAAGTGATAAAGCTCATCACTAACTTGTGTTGCCAACTCTCGTGTTGGCGTGATTACCAAAGCTCTCTCTATCTCGCCATTGGCAATCTTATTCATCATCGGCAGACCAAATGCTGCTGTTTTACCTGTACCTGTGTGGGCTTGACCCACCAAATCTGTTCCCATTTTTATAATGGGAATCACCATCTCTTGAATAGGGCTAGGTTCTCTAAAACCTGCTATTTTAATCCCTTTCAAAAGATCCTTATGAAAATCAAATTCATTAAATGTCAAATTATTACCTTCAAAATAATAAGGCAGCCACAAGGGGTTGCCCCTACATAATCATCAATAGAAGTACTCCTAGTACGATTCTATAAATGCCAAATGCAACAAAAGTAAAGCGTTGCAAAAAAACGATAAAAAGTTTTATGGTTAAGTACGCCACAACAAATGCCACCACAAAACCAACTACAAACGCAGTCAAATCAGCACCAATAAAATCTTCATAGTGCTTTAACAAATCATAGCCACTAACTGCCATCATAACAGGAATAGCCAAAAGAAAGGAGAACTCTGTAGATGCTTTTCGATTAACACCAGCTAACATTCCTGTAATAATCGTTGCCCCTGCTCTACTTGTTCCAGGAATTAGGGAAAGTATCTGTCCCAATCCAATGGCGATAGATTGGAACCAAGTAATCTCTTCCAAATCTTTAGCTTCACACTCTTCATCTTTATGAAAATACTCTACAATCAAAAAGATTACCCCACCGATTATAAACATCCATGCAACCGTAGAGACTGTAAAAATCTCTTTAACCCAATCTTTTAATAAAAAGCCGACAATAGCAATAGGGAAAAATGCTGCTACCACTTTTTGCCAAAGTTCAATCTCTTTGAGGTTAATTTTATCTCTATAAAGCAGTACTACTGCCAAAATAGCTGCAAACTGTATGATTACCTCATACGCTTTTATCAAAGCACTCTGTTCCACACCTAAAAACTTACTTGCGACAATCATATGACCTGTTGAAGAGATAGGCAGAAACTCTGTAAACCCCTCAATAACACCTATTATTATAGCTTGTATAATGTCCATGAACCTATATCCTATATTAATTTAATTAAAACTACTCACCAATAGTGTAAATTTCTAAAGGAAAATTGCAATAAAA
>JAHZJZ010000312.1 GCA_022600655.1 Campylobacterota bacterium
AATAACATATATGTGCAAATCTGTAATGAGCGGGAAGAATGATTAATGCATAAATTACTACTGACACTCTGTTTTTTAATATCATTGTCTACACAGGCTTACCATTCGGATGAGCACAACAAGAAAATAATTAAAGATGCTTTATACCCAGGATGGGACTTTGAAGCTAAAACAGGTGAAAAGACTTTTAACAATGTTAAAGTAAAAGTATTGAGCGATAAGCAAGTTCAAGTGTTTAATGAACAAGGTAAGAGAATATTTGCAATCAAATGTCCAAACACAGCAATGTGTATGGTTTATACAACCAACTCCAATGAACCGATATATGAATACAATGTTGGTGAATTAAAACTCGGTGGTAACAAGTCTGGCTCTATTTATAGGCTATCACTTGATACAATCTACGAATATGAACACTCGATAAGCTCGGACGAAGGATATATATCATTCATCATTATTACAAGTGGCGGTAGTTCTGGTTATACAAGAAGTCGTTATGATATTGATACAGAAAACGCTTGGTTTTCTTATGAAGAAACCCGCTTTGATTGGCTAAGGTATGGTCATCCTGGTGAGTATCCTTATGGGCTGGTTAATTAAAGAAGGAGTACAATGAAATTTAAAGACGAACAAGGTGTTGAAGCAGGTTAACCTCTTCACGACTTATGTCGACTTTAGATGCCTCTTGAGGCTCCGCGTAGTTTCTATAGGTTTTACGATTGAATTCTCTTATGCCTAGTGATATTAACTTGCTGTTGGTGATTCTTAGTGTCTCGACGTTCCAATCTTGACACGCGACGCACTTGGCAGCTTTAGTATTCTCTGGCGTCAGTCTATCAATCAGGAACATATCCTTATACTTGTAGAAACCAACAACATTCTTCTCGCTACCTTTACCATTATTAGCCTGCCACACATTGATTGGTTGAGTTACCTTGCCAATTAGCTTAAGAGTAGGAGTAGTAGCGTAAATATGATAAGTGTGTGAGATATTAGAACTCCCATAAACAGAAGTTAGTATTACTTCATATGGAAACCCGTCAGGGGTAGTAACAATACTAACCTTATCTGCATAATTTAAGCTGTCGTCACGCCAACTCCAATTACCTATATGGTCTACAACGATGTTGTTATCAGCGTCTCTAATAACTGCTTCCTGAGCTGTGATGTTTTCGTTCTTGTAGTAGTCAACATTGCAATCTAGAGTTATTACTTCAAGTGAGTAGTTGTTAGATTGAGTTGTGTCGGTTTTGACTGGTTTCCAGTCGCAGGATGGACCAGAGAATGTAGCGGTTGAGATTAGAGCTGTTAGCAGTAGAAGATGTTTCATTGGTTAAATTTTAGCTCAAAACAACACACCTCTATAGCCTTTGTTATGTAAGTCACAAGTTATTGATTTAACAATAACAATAACAAATAAGTGTGAATGAAAGCTGACAAATCACCCTTATATATAGAAATACAAATGAAACACACCCATTCTTAATCAAATCACCAGTATTTAATCTGAATTATCCAATTTACACCACCTCTACAACACTTACTACTAAAGGAAGTGTAAAGAAGGAAATTTATATAACGAATAAATTAATTTAAAGAATCCTACTTATATAGTGAAATAATTTTAAACCCCGCCTAATTTAGATGTTGGCTTAACCAAACCGTCAATATCTAACCCCAATTTAACAACCTACAACACAAGCAATAATTAGCAGTTTTACTACTGTTGATTTCGCTCGTCTGCTGTTTTTGCCTTGGGTGCTAGGCATAACCCCAGGAGACAACTATGAGCATTCAATGCCAAAGTATTAGCTTCAATATACAGATAGACCACAACACCGAGCTTTATCGGGCTATACATAGCTTCTCACTAGAGCAAGCTAGTAAGTGTTTCAACAGGAAGGATGCGGTAAGTAATATGAGTAAAACTCTTGAGCTTATTGTCATTAATCTGCTGCTTGATGCAGATAGCTATCATATTGGTTTAAACGCCAAGAAGTGCGATAAACGCTCACGCTACCAACGCGATATATACCGATATCGATACAGAAAGCAGTCATTAGGAATTCTTAAGGATCTTAAGTTTATAACTTACGAAATAGGTAGTTACGCTAAAGGATTGGAAACAACCATATTTGTAAATCCCTTGCTACTTGCTTACTTCGAGGATTATGGTACTGCTGCTATTCATAGAGAAGTTAATGAATTAATTGTTATTAGAGATAAAGACAAGGAGCATCACTTTAATGCCAAGAGCTTTAATGTTGAATACATAGATACACCCAAGACTATTGAGCTACGTAAAGAGATGGAGCTAATCAATAGTATGATTGGATTACATACTATTACTTACCCTAGGTTAAGCACAAGTAGTGTTACTAACAAAGGTAGGCAAAGGGACTTAGAAGAAACCCCATTAGTAACCCCACTTTATACAAACCCTAATCACCATCAACTTTACCGGGTGTTTAATAACGGTGGAATTGATGAAGGGGGTCGTATGTATGGTGCTAGCTGGATTAACATCAAGGAGAAGTTAAGGTTCGGAATGTTAATTAACCACTTGCCTTGTACTGTGATTGACTACAGCTCGATGGCTATTGGTCAGCTCTATGCAAAGCTAGGAATATCTCATTCTGATGACTATGATGCTTATGCTATTCCTGAGCTGGTAAAGCTTAAAGTTAGCAGGAAAGCTATTAAGCGACAAGTACAGCGAATGCTTAATTCCAAAATACCACTAAAGAGTTTTAGATGTAAAGATGAGCATATTAAACAAGGCTTTAAAGGGCTTGATTACAAGTTTGTTGAAGATGTTATTGTTAAATACCATCAACCAATATCTAAATATTTTGGTACTGGCATTGGATTAAAGTTAATGAATGAAGAAGCGATGATTATGATTAAAACCTTAAAGGAACTCCACAAAATAAACATCCCTGCTCTTCCACTACACGATGCCTTAATCACCCAATCGGTGCATACCTCCAAAGTCAGAGAATTAATGTTTGAACATTATTTTGACTTCTACAACGGAGCTTGCAGCTACACATCAGTTGAAGACCTCCACTAAGAAACCTAAACAAATCACAACAGACATACATCCTATGCGATTAGTTCGTAGAGATTGCTACGTCTGTTGTTAATTAACAACTACAGGAAATATTATGAAAACAATAACAAAATTAAACGTATCTAAAGAATGTCCAAGATTTGAAAGCTGTAATTCAGCATTCTGTCCCGCTTCTATGGAAGGATTACACCTAAGAGATGAGGCAATCTGTAAATACTTTAGGCTTATCAGCCGAGACGAAACAAGTGACATTCCTCAGGTAATAATCGATGCCATTACTGGGAATGAACCTTGCTTCTTGGACGATGATTTCAGAGGGTTTATGAGTCAGTATAAGTGCATTAAGAATATGGGCTCAGCGTTATAAAACAGTGGGGCGACACAGGATTAGTTTATTGAGTAATACCAATGGCAAGGTAAACAGCAAACCGCCTTGTCACCCCACCTATGTTTATAGACATATATTTTTCACAAAAAATTAGTTTAGATAAATAGTCTGTTATATTGTTGTTAGATAATTAACAATAGAAAGGGAGTGACCATATGGGGTATTTATTTGGGGTGATATTTATAGGAATGGCTTTAATACCTGAAACTATGTTCGATACTCTAGCAGGCAGACTAATGTTTGTCGCTATGGGAATTATGCTTGTGGTTGCATCGCACTACTACTATGAAAATCAGAGAATAGAGAAAGAAAAATGGGAAGAGTTTGATAGAAGCAACAAGAAATGAAACAATTAAAACCTAATAAAGCACAAGGATGAGCACGAAAATGATTATCTACAACGACACTCTTTGAAGAAGATTGGGTGTCTATTGCGGTTATAAATATAGTAAAAATTTCTAGGGGTAGGAATACAACATTAAAGCATCAAATTCCCCATTAGGGGTGCTACTTCCTACCTGTATTTATAGTTATTCTCAGCCGTACAGTTTGATTGATTGAGCACTGACAACCAGCCAGTCCACTCTAATCATTATGGTTTAGCTATATCACCTAGAACCCGATTAACCAACTTAGCTTTGTGGTCTATGCATAAATGGGCATAGCGTTTGGTTACGCTTATTTGCTTATGCCCTAGTACTTCTGCTATTTCAAGTAAGCTAGCTCCATTTTGAGCTAGGTAGGATGCTGTTGTATGGCGTAAGTCGTGAAATCTAAAGTCTTGTATGTTTGCTTGCTCTAGCGCCCTTCTCCATAGCTTAGTAAAACACATAGGTCTATCTGTTTTTATTTCGGAATTAAATATATGGTGTGCATTCTGGTTTCTAAATCTACACAATTCCAACACCACCTCATCTGTTAAAGGCAGCACCTTTGGCTCTCCATTTTTAGTGGTGCTTACATATGCTATATTTCTATTAAAATCTATATCAGTGAATTTAAGATTAATCAACTCCCCTTTTCTAGCTCCAGTAGTTACAGCCATTAAAACCAATAAATATAATTTATTCCAACTAGAGCTTTTGCATACTTTAAACAAGTCACCCTTCTCTTTGGATGACAAAAACCTAACTCTACCCCTGGGTTCTGCCATAGGTTGCGTATATCTTGCTGGATTATAAGGAAGGTTGTATTCTCTACAAGCATAAGACAACACTGCTGATACTGCCCCTCTAAATTTATTAATACTTGCATTGCTCAGTCTGTTTGGAAGTGACTTTAGGCCATCGGATATATCATTCTTTGTTATATCAATAATCTTCTTATTATCAAACAAATCATCCCAATACCTTATTCTGCTTTCATAAGGAACTGGTGTAGAAGAAATACCACCATATCTATCAATTCTGTATTCCTTTGAAATGTCTTTAAATGACTTGGTGTTACTCTTCCCACCAAGTGAAAGTTGAATTTTCCAATCGCTTTCAACTTGCATAACAAATTGATTTGCTAGCTTCTTACTTGGAAATGTTTTAGATATTGCCTTTAATCCCTTATTTCGAATTAAAACACGATAAGAAACGCCCTTCTTATTTATTAGTTTTTGGATGGTTGCCATACAAATTTTCCTATTAATGTACAAAATTTGTACTAAATAAGAAACTTGTAGTAAAGCTAAAGTTACAAAACCCTTATTAACAAAGGATTTTTAGAGTTTTAAGAAACGCAGACTCTTGCTATGTCAAGGTAGTGCTCTAACCAACTGAGCTACGCGAC
>JAHZJZ010000313.1 GCA_022600655.1 Campylobacterota bacterium
TGTGAATCTTGTTGGGGTTGTTTCATAGATGTAGCTCCTAATTTTTCTATAGTCTATACTATTTCTAAACATAAGGGTATAAGAAAAGAGCTTATCTATATTGGTTTTTAACTCTATACTCTTTTGGTGTTGTTTTACAATACTTTTTAAACTGAACAATAAACCACGAAGAGGTGCTATAGTCACACTCTGTCGCTATTTCAGTGATACTTTTATTGGTCGATAAGAGTAGAAATTTAGCTTTTCTCATACGCTGTTTGTCAAGCCAAATTTTGGGAGACTCATGGAAGTTTTTTTGAAACTGCTTTTGAAAATGTGATGGACTCATTCGCATAAGCTGATACATATCTGATACTTTCTCAATAATATCGATATTCTCTTCTAAGATATACTGCATCCTATCTGTTGAAGTCTTAATAATGTGTCTAAAAAAGTGTTCCATTTTTTCTGGATAGGCTTGATAGAACTCTAAAAAGAGTAGTTCTATTTTGAGTTTAAGAAGCTCTTTTTGTTTAAATGTATGCTCTACATGTGTTAATGAGATAGAGGAGATAAGTAGACAAATACTCTCTTGATTTTTATAATTAATCACGGTGATTCTTTTGCTATTTCCACTCAGTTTAAGTTGATACTTTTTTACAAAATCTACGATAAACGCATCATCAAAAAAGATGGTTAAAGCTTTATAATCTTTTGAGTTTTTGTTTGAAAAGTAGTTCCCCTGTGCAAAAAATATAGCTTGGTTTTTTCCTATTTTAAAGAGGCTCCCTTTTAACTCGACCTCTTTATCTCCCTCTTCAATAAGTGTTAACCCATGCATGGTATTTCGGATAAGTACTCTTTTATGATGCCTGTTCATACACTCTATATAGAGTTTTGTATCTATCTCAATAAGTGTCGGTTCATTGCTCTCTATCTGATGGTTTGGGATGGTTATGGTCATGGGAAATTATAACATTTCATTATGAATGAAAAGCCAAACCTAAATCAAGAGTTTCAACAAGGTGCCAATGAGATAATGAGGATTTGTGTATAATAGATAAAAAATAAATAAGGGAACAGACTTGAAATCAATACTATATCTATCATCTATTTTAATTTTTATTGGGTGTTCAGCACCTAAATCTATTGAACCTACAGCCTCATGTCTTCAATACCAAAAAGAGTTAAATGAGCTAAAGAGCAAACGCCAAAAACATACCGTACAAAATGTTACAGCTTTTGTAATAGGAGCAAATTTAGCCAAACAAGAGGATAGACATATTGATGAAAAGATTCGTGTTTTGGAACTGAAGCTTTTGGAGTGTGAAAGATGAAAAGATTTATAAATAAAGTTCCTTTTTCTAAATATATCGGAATTCAACAAGAGAACGATACGCTAAAACTAGAACCCAATCTATCTGTAGAAAATCACATCGGCACCATCCACGCATCAGCACAGTTTACATTAGCAGAGACTCAGAGTGGGTTATTGTTAGAGAGACTTTTTCCTGAGTATAAAAATCAGGTTGTCCCTCTGTTGCGTAGCTCAACGGTCAAATATAAAAATCCTGCGACCAAAACAGTCAAAGCCTATGCTTCTGTTGATGAAGAAGCTAGAGAAAAGTTTAAAGAGCAGTTTTTAAAAAGAGGTCGTGCCACCATAACGGTTACGATTGAAGTTCGAGATAGTGATGATGTTATCACCATGGTTGGTGAGTTTGGGTGGTTTGTGCAAAGAGTAGAGCTTTAATACCCTCTGCACTACTGACTACTTCTTTAAAGAAGAACCAACAAATCGAAGCCAAAAATACCCAACCAGTCCAGCGAATAGAGAGGCAATTAAAACACCCACTTTGGCTTGAAAAATAAGTTCAGGGCTGTGTATAAAGGCTAAGTCTGCCACAAAAATAGACATGGTAAACCCAATGCCTCCTAGAAAAGCAACACCAAAGATTTGGCTCATGCTACTGCCTTGTGGTAGGGTTGCAACTTTTAGCTTGATTGCCATCCATGCAACGCCAAAAATTCCCAAAACTTTTCCCAAAATAAGACCTGCGATAATTCCAAGAGATACAGGCTCCATAATGGTTGTACCCATTGAGTTAAAGTCTATACTTATTCCTGCATTTGCCAGTGCAAAAAGAGGAATGACGACAAGGGCAACAGGCAGATGCAAATCATGTTCCAATCGTGCAGAGGGTGTCCTTACAGCATCAATTCTATCCCCTATATTTACAAGTATAGCTTTTTGACGCTCATGCATGGTGTGGTCTGTTGCTACAGGATAACTATCATACTCATCGAGTAAGTTTCTGGCATCTCTCGTAAAATCAACAGGAGCCTCTTTGGGCTTGGAGGGTATTGCCATGGCAGCGATAACCCCAGCAATGGTCGCATGAACCCCCGATTCAAGCATAAAAAACCACATTAAGAGTCCCACAATGAAATAGGGTAAAATCATATGGATACCAAAACGATTAAGACTCACCATAATTAAGAAGGTTCCTCCTGCTAAAGCAAGTGGTAACATATTTATCTGTTCGGTATAAAAAAGGGCAATAACCAAAACAGCCCCAAGGTCATCAACAATCGCCAATGCAACTAAAAAGGTCACCAAAGCAGGAGGAACCCTTTTCCCTAAAAGTACCAAGGCAGAAATGGCAAAGGCAATATCGGTCGCCATGGGAATTCCCCATCCATTAGCTCCTTCACCACCAAGATTGATACTAATGTAGATAAGTGCAGGAAAAACCATACCCCCAATAGCAGCCAAAATAGGTAAAATAGCAACCTTTAGATTGGAAAGCTCACCTATTAAAATCTCTCTTTTTATCTCTAACCCGATAATAAAGAAAAAGATTGCCATCAGTCCATCATTTATCCAATGATGAATGCTATGTGAAAGCTTCCACTCACCCACATTGAAATCTATTTTTGTATGAAAAAAGCCTGTGTAGCTCTCTGCAAACGGTGTATTTGCAAGTATAAGGGCAAATAGCGTCATAAACATCAATATTATACCCGTAGTGGTTTGTGCATGTAGAAAATGTTCAAAAGGAGTTGCAACTTTCTTAAAAGTCTTCTCCCATGGAGCGTACAATTTCATTGTTTAGTCCTTTTTTATCTAAAAAATTATTTTAACATTTCATTACTTCATCAAACATAGCGATGATTGTCTTTTAATAAGTTCTATGTATAATAGTTAGAGTAAAAAAGAGGTAAAAATGAACCAAATTAATATAAGTTACTACAAAAAAAATGGTGTAGCGTTTATACTCGGCTCTTATAAAAACCAACTCTGTTTAATCGACTCTTTAGAGCGAAAAAATAAAACCACTCTTTATAACCGACTAAAAAAGCACCTAAAAGCTGAGTTTGTAGAGTGTGAAGATGAAGTTTTACAGCAGACGGCTAAAGAGCTTGATGAGTATTTTAAAGGGCTAAGAAGAGCATTTAGTATGCCACTGCTATTAGTAGGCAGTCCATTCCAAAAATCGGTATGGGAAGCCCTGCTAAAAATCCCTTATGGAGAGACTTCGAGTTACAAACAACAAGCCCAAATGATAGGTAATGAAAAAGCTGTACGAGCTGTAGCCAATGCCAATGGGGCGAATGCTATAGGTATTATTGTGCCTTGTCATCGGATTATTGGTAGTGATGGTAGCTTGACAGGGTATGCAGGTGGATTGGAGTTGAAGCAGAGGTTATTGCGATTAGAGGGTGGTATTTAACCTCTATTTTACTCACCTAAGCCAAGTCTCTTAGCCACTTCAAGCTCACAACAAGCATGATTATCCGTAACCTCACCATGCTCTTCTACATAAGAAACACCCCAATGAAACATCTCTTTAAGTACAGGTTGCAATCGTTTACCTGCTGGTGTTAAAGAGTAGACCACTTTAGGAGGCACTTCGGCAAATACCTCTCGGTGTATAATATTTTTTGCCTCTAACTCTTTGAGTTTTACGGTTAAGGTCTTTTGTGTGATTTCGGAAATACTTTCATGTAAATCTTTAAATCGTTTGGCTTCACTTAGTAGATTCCAGATAATGAAAAGTTTCCACTTATCATTAAAAATATCTAAGGTCACAGCTACGGAGCAGTGGTACTCTTTATCATTGATTTTATACATTTGAATCCTTAGTGTAATTTTAACATAAAAGATATTAATCTCTATTACTTACCTAAACTACTGTAAGAGATATTTAAGTAAATAATGGCTAGAATTTTCTAAACATAACCCCTTAAGGATTTAAAATGGAAAACCAATTTTTAGAAGCCATGAACTTTAGACACGCATGTAAAACATTTGATGCAAGTAAAAAAATCACCGAAGAGGATTTTACAGCAATTTTAGAGATGGGGAGACTCAGTCCAAGTTCGTTTGGAATGGAGCCGTGGAAATTTGTGGTCATTCAAAACAGTGAGCTACGAGAAAAACTCAAAGCCTTTACATGGGGTGCACAAGGGCAACTGCCAACGGCGAGTCACTTTGTAATGATTTTGACCAGAAAAAAGAGCATGAAGTATGGTAGTGACCATGTGAAGCATATTATGAATGATATTAAACAACTTCCAGCTGATGTGTGTGAACTCTATGCACAATTTTATGAAAAGTTCCAAAAAGAGGACTTTAGACTCTTAGAGAGTGAGCGAACCCTTTTTGACTGGGCGTGTAGACAAAGCTATATTGCACTAGCCAATATGATGACAGGTGCAGCCACTATGGGGATTGACTCCTGTCCTATCGAAGGGTTTGATGCTGAACAGACAGAAGCGTTTATACGCGATGAGTTAAAGATAGATACCGAAGAGTTCGGTGCATCGGTCATGGTCGCTTTTGGATATAGAGCAGAGGAGCCACGAGGGAAAAGTAGACAGAGTATAGAAGCTGTAACGGCTTGGTATAATTAAAACCCTAAAGGTTTACTAATGAAAAAGCTATGCAAATTCAAAGAGAAAAGTTTTGAAGAGAACAAACAGTTCATTCTGCTCTATACAGCCAACCCGAAATTCATCTGCACAAAGTGTTTAAGGGTAAGCAATAAGAAGAAACTGTTATGTAAAGCAGAGAAGATATAAAAGAGGAAAACCCTCTTTTATACTTCAGCAGTTGGGTCAATAAATACTCTAGCACCTAACTCTTTGTCGATACTGTAGAGTCCATAACCATCATTTCCAACCATTGTAAACTTATCAATAATTTCACTAAAGAGGGCTTCCTCTTCAACTTGTTCATTGATGTACCACTGTAATAGGCTATAGGTTGCATGGTCTTTATGTTTCATGGCTAAGTCACTCAAATCATTGAGAGAATTGGTCATTTTTTGTTCATGTTTATAGGCTTTTTTAAACACATCAACAATCGAATCAGCTTTAATATTGAGTGCTTTGATGTCTTTTAGTTTGATGTTGGCACCTTGCTCTTCAAGGTATCTAAAAAGCTTCATGGCATGTGTTACCTCTTCTTGGTACTGCATATTGAACCATTTTGCACAGCCATTAAAACCATTTGAACTGGCATATGCAGACATACCTAAATAGATATATGCTGAGTGGAACTCCTTATTTAATTGTCCATTTAATGCGTCGATTATCTCTTTTTTTATCATTAATGCTCCTTGAGTTTTGGAGTATTATAACTTTTATATGCTAAAAAAATATGACAATATGCCATATTTTAACTATTCAACATAAAACAACACTATACTAATGAAAATTCAAAGGTATAGCAGTCTTGACATACTATACCCAAAGTGGGTACAATGAATGATATTTATAGAATCAAAAATTTTTGAGAAACTTCGAGAGAATTATATGAAAAAAAGATACTTAAAATCTTAGCAGAGGAGATAAAAAATGGCTAAAAGAGATTTATTTGAAGAGCTACAACAAGGATTAAAAGATGCACAAGCATTTGAGCAAGAGAAAATGACGCTTAAAACCACTAGCATTGAACCAAAAGAGCGAAGAGTTTTAGAGGCAGATGAGATTCGTGCTATACGAGACAAATATAACATGAGTCGTGCCATTTTTGCCAACTTTTTGCATATCTCTACCCGAACATTAGAAAAGTGGGAGCTTGGAACCAGTCGACCCAATGAACAAGCTACAACACTACTTGCTTTGACAGATAAGTACCCTGATATGTTTGATAGGTTACGAACGCTTTAATTATTTATGTATGTCACTTGAGGAGAGCTAGAACAAGCTAAAAGTTTGTTCTTTTTTTTAGAAAAATTATAGAATTAGGGATAAATTATTTGAATTTCTGATAAACTAAAAAAATTTAAAATTGTGGAACATAATATGGAAAATATAACTTATTGGGATATTGCATTTTGTATTTATCTTTTTCTCGCTTTATCGACGTTTATATATACTTTAATAGCAATTATGAAAAAGGTTGAATTGAATCCTGGTGGTAAATCTTTTGAAGAGTCTCCATATTTTTCAAATGAAGCAAAAGAAAGGTTAATACAACATTTTTCTAGGATTGCAGGTACTTTAGGTTTTTGGAAAAATCAAGCAGAAATATATCGAAGATTTAATAACTATGCGATCTTTTGGACAATACCAATGGCAATTATTGTGCCTATATTAATTCAATTTATTTCGGATGATAACTTTTCAAAACATTTTCTAACACTAATTACAGCACATACTGCAATTATTATTGCATTTCATAAAGCTTTTAAAGTTGATGCCAATTTTAAAGCATGGAGAGAAGGAGAGTCTCATTTTTACGACCTTTATCGACGAATGTTAGATAGACCAGAGACTTTTGGAAAAGATGAGAACTCTCAGTTGAATAACTATTTTGATAGTGTAGAGAACTTAAGAATTTTTATTAGAAACACGGAAATTGATAATACTCCATCATTAGAAGAAGCACAAAAACAATTAAAACATGAAAAGGATGAAAAAGAGCATCAACTCCCATAATTAAAAAGATAACTGAAAACA
>JAHZJZ010000314.1 GCA_022600655.1 Campylobacterota bacterium
AAATTTTTTGACCCGTCTCTTGCTCAATAATCTTTAATTGGTCAATATTCCAAGGATTGAGTACTAGAGGTTTTTCACATATCGCATCAGCCCCACTACGCAGAGCAAACCTTATATGTGAATCGTGTAGGTAGTTAGGCGAACAAATAGAGACATAATCTATCTTTCGTCCCGTATCTCGTCGCCACTTATCAACAAACCTATCAAAGCGTTCAAACTCTGTAAAAAAATTCGCTTCAGGAAAGTGGCTATCCATTACCCCTATACCATCATAAGGATCAAGTGCCGCAACTAACTCATTTCCTGTCTCTTTTATCGCTCTCATATGTCTTGGAGCAATATATCCTGATGCTCCTATTAGTGCAAAGTTTTTTGAATTTTTCATGGTACTTCTTAATTTTTTAGAAATCATTATATCCAAAAAAAATTAGAGTGAACTCCCATAAAACAGTGATTGTTTAATTATATTTCTATCTAATCAACTATTGATTTAAACAACCCAACCTCACCCAACTTCTCCCAAGGATAATCACTCTGTCCCACCTGTCCACGAGCGGCAACATCAGCATATAAAAAAGTCTCTTCTGATGGCTTATCTAAAGCAAATTTTTGAGTAATCCAGTTTGGCGTTAATGGAAAGTTTTCCATAACAAAAGTAGAGAGTTTATCATCATCAAGTCCATTAACTACAGTTCCATAGGTATCAACAGCCACTGAGGTTGGTCGTGCTACACCAATGGCATATGAAATTTGAACAACAGCTTTTTTAGCTAAACCAGCTGCTACCAAATTTTTGGCAATATATCGTGCTGCATAGAGTCCTGAACGGTCAACTTTAGTATAATCTTTTGAACTTTGCGCCCCTCCACCAATAGGTGCATACCCACCAAAACTGTCAACAATTAGTTTTCTACCTGTTAACCCTGAATCATGCAGTGGTGAGTGAGAGACATATTTTCCTGTAGGGTTTATATGAATAATTGTTGACTCCTTAGAGTATAACTCTTTAGGTAACCCTGCTTCATCAATAAGCCCTTGAATCAACGCTCTTACTTCATTAATACTCATACTAGAAACACATGGAGCAGAAACAACAATGGTATGAATTTTTTGAGGTTGACACTTCTCAAAGTTATCTTTAACCCCATAATCCATAGTCACCTGTGTTTTAATATCAACACCCAACTCGGCAGGGTGGGCTTTCGCATACTCATACACTTTTTCCATTAACACCCTAGCATAAGTGATGGCAGATGGCATATAGTTTTCTGTCTCACAATCAGCATACCCAAACATAATCCCTTGATCACCTGCACCTATCTCACCATCTTCTTGGTCAACCCCTTGATTGATATCTGGTGATTGAGCATTGAGTAATACTTGTACTTCTACATCTTCAGGGTGTAAGCACTCCTCTTTAGTGAAATAGGGGTTTCCGTCATAACCAATCTTTACCAGTGCATCATGAACTATTTGACTATAATCTTCAGTGGTTAACTTCGTATTAGAAGTAACTTCTCCACCAACAACCACATGTTTACCTGCTACAAATACTTCTGATGCAACTCTTGATTTTGCATCACCTATAATTAACCTATCAACGATACTATCAGCGATAATATCTGCACATTTGTCAGGATGTCCTGGACTTACTACTTCACTTGTAAATAGATACACTTCTATATTCCTTTATTTAATAATTTGGAAACGTAAACTTTAGTTACGTCAAATGCGAGGCTAAAGCCGTCGTTTCCTTTTTATAGCCCTGGGGCTTTCCACATTGACTCTGTTAATCCTCTATCAACCAGTGTCAACTGATTCTCATACACCTCTTCCCATTTTTTCTGTATGGTATTATACTTCTCAAAGTTTAAAAGATTTGGTAAATACTCTTTTTCCCATTCCACCAAGTTTCCTGATGCTTCAACCATAGAGTCATAAACTCCTGCTCCTATACCTGCTGACATCGCTGCACCCAGTGCTGTAGCTTCTGTTACTTTAGGAATTTTCACCCTACACCCTGTCACATCAGCCAATATCTGTGACCATAAAGCACCCCTACTTGCACCACCTGCAAAAACTATTGCTTCTACTTTTATATTGGTGAATGCTTCAATTTTTTTTAAATTAATAGCAGAGACGATACAGGCATTCTCTTGAAGACTTCTAAACATTGAAGCTCTATTACAAACCATTGGATCGATAGAGAGGTTTAAAAAACTAGGACTGGCATGATACCACTTACCATACTTCATACTATCAGAAAAAATAGGCATAATTCCATATGAACCCACAGGAACCTCTTTGGCTCTCTCTTCTAAAACCGTATAAACGTCCAACCCACGCTCTTTAGCTTCTAGTTTTTCCATATCACAAAAAGCGTCTCTAAACCAACGCATTACTAGACCTGAGAAAAAGGTAATCCCTTCGGCTTGAGAGAGTCCTGTAACTACATGAGGATTGACACGGATATCCATATCTTTTGGAGGCTCTACTTCTGAATCTATATTGACAACTTGTTGCCAAAAAGAGCCACCTAAAATCGCTACTTCACCTGCTTTTGTCACACCTAAACCAGCAGCTCCCAGCTGAACATCTCCTCCACCCATCACTACTTTGGTTTGTGTTGAGAGACCTGAGCTAGTATCAGTAACAGTTCCCATAACTGTTCCTACCTCTAAAACAGAAGGGAAAATGTTATCTTTCAATCCTACTTTAGTTGCCATATCAGCAACCCAGTCACGCTCTTTAAGTGAGAAGATACCTGTCGTTCCCCCATTACTTGGGTCGGTAGCGATAACACCAGAGAGTTTAGCTAATACCCAATCGCCTATCATCGAGATAGAAGCGACCTGATTATAGAGTTCAGGTTTATGGTTTTTAAGCCATAAAATACGAGGTAATGCACCCAAAGCAAAGGTCTGTCCAGAGAGAGCATAAAACTCCTCCTCTATCCCTGCAAAATTCTCTTTAAGGTGTTTCACCTCTTCACTAGCCCTTGCATCAACATTGGCTACAGCCCAAAGCTCTTTGCCCTCTTTATCATACAGTACAATCCCCTCACGCATAGAGGTCGCACTGACAGCCAAAATATCTTCACCTGTTAAACTAGCCTCTTGCAAAGCATTTTGAATACACCAAGTGGTCAGTTCCCAATTTTTTTCCGTATCAAACGACATAGAGTTCGGAACACCCTCCTCTTCAATGTGTGTCCACTCTTGTTGGGCTACAGCAATTTGATTGCCCTCCGTATCAAAAATCACAGCACGAACGGAACCTGTTCCTGCGTCTATTGCCATTAGGTATTTCATCTTATATTCCATTTTTTATAGTTGTCGTATTAAATAGAGGGTAGACACATCGGTCTACCCCTACATGTCGCATAGGTTAAAGAGATTTTAAAACATATTGAGTTGTGTAGGGGCAGACCGATGTGTCTGCCCACAATTGGCACAAATATTATTTCCGAAGCTTCGCCTGTTCCAATTCCCAATACTCCATCTCAAAACTATCTTTAAGAGAAATACTCTCATACCCACCAAGTCTATCAGCACGAAGCACAGCCATCATGGTATGTTCTATCACATCATTCAAAACAGCACACTCTTTCTCACTCTTCCCAAAAAGAACCACACCAAAATCTTTAATCACAGCATAATTCGGAGCAGGATTGAGCATAATTTCATTAGTAGCAAACTTTTTAAAATAGGCTTTATAGTCAACAATATACTTCTCTAACGCCTCTTCCATATTATCCTCAACAACCAACGGTACACGCTTGGTACGAATAATATGTTCAGGTGTTAACACCCCACGAGTTACTTTACAGTAGAGTTTACTTCTACTAGCATAGTGCAGTGCTAAAGGGGTTTGATTAACCTTAACCACCACATCATGCCCTTTCTCTTTTGCTACTAGTGATTGTAACTTTTCTATATCAAATACCGTAGGTTCGATTTCATCAAACACAACATCAGCATTCTCAGCCAAAAACTCTTCAGCCCTACTCACAGCCTCTATCATCTTCTCATACGATTTTTTAGCATCATCATCAAACGTAAAAATACCATGATTATGTAAAATAATCCCCTCACAAGCATCCCAATCAAAATCACGTGTCATCTTATAAATCTCATGAGCTAAAACAAACCCAGGCATGACATAAGGGACAATCAAAAAGTTAGGAAAAAGTTCTGCAATATGCTCTTGACCATTTACAGAGTTTGAAATGGTCACAATAGCATCAGCATGGGTATGGTCAACCACTTTAAAAGGAATCAATGCATGTAAAATCGCTTCAACCGATGGATTAGGAGCTGAACTATCTATCATCGCTGCTTTTTGCCCAGTAACCATATCGGTATCACTTAACTGTTCAAGCTTAGCCATCTCCAAAAGCGTAGACATCTTAACAGGAGCAAATCCCTCTTCTTTAATGGAAACCAAATCCCAACCACTCCCTTTTACATAAAGAATCTCTTCACCATTAACAACACTCTTAACCGAAGTATTACCTCCACCATGCAAAACCAACTCATCACTTTGTCCAAGTAGGTTTGAGGTATAAACCCTTAAGGCTAAATCACTCTGATAGTTTGCTGCCTCTTTATCACTCCATAAACTTTTCAAATGACTATCCTAACACTTCTAACTCATCAGAGTATTTCTTTTCACAATAAGGCTCATAGCTTGACTTGTAAACAGCATAGTGAGCAGATGCTTTATGTCCATCTAACGCCTCTTCACTCTCCCAACTCTCATATGCCATAAATTTTCTAGGGTTATTTTCATATTGAAAAATCTCATAGAATATAACTCCTTTTTCAGCCTTGCTTGGTTTAACCATCGCTGAGAGAAGTTCTTTCATCTTCTCTTCACACCCCTCTTTTGCTATAAATGTCACACGTTTTGTTATTGTCATGTTCTTCTCCAAAATATTTTTTAATGAATTATAACTAAAATTTAATTTGTCTTCCTAACTCTTAAAAAGACAGGAAACTTAGGATTGCCATATTTTGTCAATCCATTATATTTAAAGGTAATTTCATCTCCAACTTTAGGAGGGGTTTTTCTATCATATAGACTCAAACCTGAACCAATCTTTAAACTCCTATCTTGCCATGTGCAGACCAACGCACCAACCAAACCTTCAAACTTTCCCTGACCTTTGGTATAAGCAGTCACCACACACTCATCATCTGAAAAATTTTTCACTTTTAATGAGCTAGAACTTCGTTTTCCTACATACAATGCATTAGGGTCACGAACCACTAAACCTTCTGCTCCTTTGGATTCCACTTCATCTAAAGTCTGCTTTAGATGTTCAGAACCTCTACAAACTTTTTGAGGAATGACTTTAATAAAGTCATTAGGCTTTTGCTTTAACCACTGCTCCAAAATATCCAACCTCTTTAGCAAACCACCCTTTTGATTCGGCACTTCAAATATCTGATAGGTGATATCTTTCCAACCCTCATGGGCTGACTGTTGATTGACAATAGAGATAATATTCTCAAAATCCCCACGTTTTGTCCAAAGTTCTCCATCTATCTCAAAGGGTGGGAACTTTGCAACAAACCAATCAGGGACAGCAAATGCTTTTCCATTTCTTGAAATAAGCTCTTTGCCATTCCAATAGGCACGAACACCATCTAGTTTTTCACTCATGAGCCATCCTGTTACATTGGTATCGTTGTTGTAACTTTTTAGGAGTAGGAGGTTTGGTTTTTCGGCGAAAATAACTATGGAGAATAGACATATAAATAATAAGATTTTTTTCATTTTTTCCTTTCGTAAATGAATGTTGGATGTAGGGTACGGCTTTAGCCTACCGACTAAACCAAGTTTGTTAAAAGTTGAACCTCTTTAATATAAAAGTGTCAATTTGACGGTAGGCTAAAGCCGTACCCTACGGTTTTTTAATAATTTAGAAGATTATCCCAGCAACTCCAAAGCCAATCGTTTAGCCCCTTTAAAATCAGCCTTCCCCGTTCCTAGTTTAGGAATCTCATCCACTTTAAAATAGCTACTAGGAACAAACAGTGGATTCATCCCCAAGGTTTTAATCTCTTCTTTCAAAACATCTAACGCTTTTTCACCCTCTAAGAGCAATACTACTTTTTCACCCTTTTTATCATCAGGTATGGCTGTAATGGCTATTTGGCTATCTTCATCTAAAAGTTTGGCTATCTCACTCTCTACTAGTCCAAGGCTTACCATCTCACCTCCTAGTTTAGCAAATCGGCTATATCGGTCAACGATGGTTAAGAAGCCATCTTCATCGACATACCCCTTATCACCTGTGACATACCAGCGAATGCCATCTATGGTTTTTATAACCGATTTGGTCTTCTCTTCATCACCTAGATACCCTTTCATCACTTGTGTTCCACCGATAAGTATCATTCCTGCCTCTCCTGTTGGCAATGGCTCAAAACTCTCAGGGTCTACTATGGCAAATGAGCTACCAGGAACTGCTAAACCAACGGTTCCAAATTTATTTCCCTGTTGAATGGCATAGCTATCAGGTAGAAGGGCATCGTGAATATTACAACTTGCCACGGGGGTGGTCTCGGTGGTTCCATACCCTTCATAAACAGTCTTTCCAAATCGCTCTTTAAAGAGTTCTCGTACCTCTTTTGGTAGCTTTTCAGCTCCTGCTACCACCATGCGTAGCTTGTCAAACATGAGTGGGTGTATCTTTCTATTTCGTGCATAGAGTCTAAAAAATGTCGCTGTGGCAAAGAGGAATGTCGCATCATATTTCACTGATATCTTAGCTATTCCTAGACCATCAGTTGGGTCTGGGTGACACACCACAGGGATTCCCTCTATAAGTGGTAACATTGTTGAAACGGTTAACCCAAAGGAGTGAAATATTGGTAGGGTTCCTAGCATCACATCACTGTCTTGTGGGTTAAGTACGGTGGTTATCTGTTTGATATTTCCCATAATATTTTGATGCGTCAACTCTATCCCTTTAGGGGTTCCTTCACTACCACTTGAAAATAGAATGGCTGCCGTATCATCTATAGAGACTGATTTTATATAGAAAAGACTTAGCAACCTTGTTGGGAGTAGTTTCACCTGTACAAAAGTCAAAAGTTGAGAAAGCTTACTCATAGAAGCTTTAATATCTTCTAGGTAAATCACCTCTACCTCATCTAGTGCCTCCTCTAAATCAAACCCTTTGGCTTTGAGCTTAGTTATAAACTGTTTAGAGCTAAGCACCTGTTTAATCCCTGCTATTTTAATGGCATGTTTTAGACTAGCCGTTCCACTAGAGTAGTTTAGGTTAACAATGGTTTTTCCTAAACTCAATGTTGCCATATTGGCGATGCTTCCCCCTGCACTCGTAGGAACAATGAGACCTACATTTTGCTCTTTTCCTAAAAGCTTGTTAAATGCTCCTCGCATCAATAAAACAGCTGTTATAAAACGGTGACCACTCAGCTCAACTCCTGTAGAGTCAGCGATACTCAGATTTTTACCAATACTTTTTGCCTCTTTTAGCCACGCTTTTGGCAAAGTTGGTAGCCGTCTACTGTAGGCTTCATAGGAATTAATTGAGAGTCTAAAAACAGCCTCCTTTACCTCTTTGGCACTACTGTTTATAGGCATTGCTTTACCAAATGTGACCCCAATATCATTCAGTTTTCGTCGTTGCAGTTTGGTTGAAGCATGTGAGAACTGCCCCTCCCACAATCCTCGTAGATAAAAAGGAACAATAATCGCATTTCGAGTCACCTCAGCAGTTGCCAGTTCAAAGCCTTTTTGAAACTTACCTAGATGACCATTACGAGAGAGATGTCCTTCAGGAAAAAGAGCTACTGTCTCACCACGGTTAAGTGCCTCACTTACCAATGATAATGCATTTTTACCTCCACGACTTGAGATAGGAATTGCTCCAAAAAACTTTAGTACAGGCTTAAAGTACCATAAATTATAATACCCTCTATCAATCACAAATCGTATCTGTTTTGGGTAAGCTATCTGCAGAAATGCCCAGTCTAAAAAGGAGATGTGATTTCCTAACAGCAGTACCCCACGACTTGCCTTGATATTGTCCAATCCATCTACATCAACTCTGTATTTTAGACCAAAACCTAAACGTACCATAAAACGCACTAACGATTGAGGTAACTGTGTCAGGGTAAAAACAAACCCTAATAATGCAATAATCATCGCTACAAAAAAGAGTGCTGTACTTGAGAATCCAACATAAGCAAACAGTGCAGCAACCATAAGGAAAAAGAACATAGAGACATTTTGCATAAAATTACTACCTGCCAATATTTTTCCCATCATCCGTTTTGGCGTAGCAAACTGTATAAGAGTATTGAGTGGGACAATAAAGAGTCCAGAGAAGAAACCATAAAAGAAAAATAGCACCCCCAGAGCATAGAGTGAATCAAAAGTGGTCACCAAAAAGAGTGAAAGAGTAATCCCCAATGCTCCAAGAGGAATAGTCCCTGTCTCAATATAACGACGACTTACACGCCCCACAAATAGAGAACCAGCGATAATCCCCACTCCTGAAAGCGAAAGAATTCCTTGAGCTATAACTGTGTTGGTCACATTCATACTCTCTTTGAGATACTCTCCAAAAACAGCCACCACCAGTTGAGAGATACCCCAAAATATAGAGAGTCCTATAATCGAAAGCCATACTACTTGATTACGTTTAATAACCCTTAGATTTCCTCTTAAGTAGGTAAGATTGGCATACTTTTTTGGTTTAAACTGCATACTCTTTTTAATCTCAACGGTTTTTAATCAGATGTAAAGAGAGTAGAAACTCCACCACGGAAGCCCCAATCAGAGCAAATCCTACAGGGTAGATGTATTGGAGTATCTCAGATTTATTGGTACTCTGGTCAGCCAAAAGTGATTCAAAAAAAATCGAATAGACCACAGCCCCAGCCAAAATAGAGACAATGGTCACCGACTGTACCATCGCATTGGCTTGGGTTAACTTCTCATTCCCCACCATCTCTTTTATGAGTCCATACTTTGCTGGTCCATAGATGGCACTTTGAGCTGCCAACACAAAAGTTAGCCCAAAAGCAATCCAAAACCACCCCATAATATAAGAGAACAAAATAAGCGTTGTAATCCCAACAGCAGCCAGTGATGCCACCCGTATAATCTGCACTTTAGGGTACTTATCACTCAAAAACCCTGCGGGAGAGAAGAGAAAGATAAAAGGCAAGAGTATTAAAGCATTGACAACAGCTGTCAAGATAATCAGCTCAGAGCCATCATAGGCTTTAAAAATGGTATTTTGTAAAATGATTTTATGACCTAAATCGGTCATAGCATTTAAGAAGACGATGAAGATGTAAGGCGTGAAGCCTCCAATTTTAAATAAGTTTTTCATTACATCGCTCCTTTTTTATTCATTTTTTCTTGATGCTCTTGAATTGTATGCATATTAAAGAGATAGGGTTTTAGAATCAAAATTGAGTCAAACAGAAGTTTATACTGTTCATTGTTTTTACTTTTATCGGATTCAAGCATTTTAGAACCAAGTTCATACTCAATTTTAGCCAAGGTTCTAGCCGAGCTTACATAAGCATCAAAAAGCTTTTCATCTAAACCAAGTTTTTTAGCCTCTTTAAAAAGTGCTACAAGCTTTAACTCTTGTGATGAAAAACCTTTTTCCTGTCTGAAAATCCACCCTTTTTCAAGATAGCTTTTTAGCTCTTTGGCTGTTAACTCACTTAGCTCTAAAAAATCCTCTTCACCGTACCATGTGGCACTGAATTCTCCTGACATCATCTGTAGAGATTTTAACATCATCGAAAAGTCATTGGAAAAATCAAATCTATTTTCTGAAAATATGGCTTTGATTTGAGCGATAGAGTAAGAGAACTGATGTTGTAGGTATTTGATAAACTTAATAATATTAACAGATGACTCATCATAGAGATGCATATTTGGCTTAGGTTTTTGTGGTTCTGGTAATAGCCCCTCTTTGACATAAAAGAGTATGGTCGATTTACTCTCTCCTGTTAACTCCATTAGGTGTTTCATTTTTAATGACATGATTGACTCCTCAAACTATTTAAAAAATTATAGCCCAAAATATACAAAGTGTCAAGTGTTACCATACACTTTTAAAATATAATTTGTTTTATACCCCTATTTTGCTATAATCATCGCACTTAAATTAAAAAATGGAATAGATACAATGAAAAAGATTATCCCTCTACTACTTTTTGCTATTATTGGTTTACAGGCACAAGAACAGATTATTGATGCCATTGCTATTGATGTTGATGGTGAGCCAATTACTACTTTAGAGATTCAAGCTGTTCAAAAGAAACTTAATATGTCTAAAAAAGCTGCTATTGAAGCACTCATCAATGATAGACTGGAAAAAGGGGCTATTGAAAAAGCCAATATTACTATAGAGCCAAGTGAGATTGATGCGAAGATTCAACAGATAGCAACTACTAGAGGAATGACTAAAGCGCAGATGAGAGTGGCACTCAATCAAAAAGGCTTAACTTGGGAAGCCTACAAAGAGCAACTTGGAATGGAGCTTAAAAAAGAGAAGTTCTTTCAACAGCAAATTGCCTCTTCTCTCTCACAGCCAACAGAAGATGAGCTCAAGACCTATTATGAAACACATAAAGAGAAGTTCTCTTCAGTAGCATCTACGGTTCAGATGAGTCTTATTGCCTATGCGAGTAACGCTTCAAAGAAACTTCAAGAGGCGATGCAAAACCCAATGAAAAAAGTAGCAGGAGTACAACAGAAAAATCTTTTAGTAAACAGCTCAGAGATGGCTCCACAACTTTTTCAAGTTATCCAAAATACACCAGAGGGTAGCTTCACACAACCTATCAATACAGGACAAGGGTTTGTAGCTTATTATGTTAAGTCAAAAGGTCAAGGTCAAGGTGGATTTGAGAGTGTTAAGAATGCTGTAGCAATGCAGTGGATACAAGAGGAGAGAGCCAAAGCTGGTAGCGACTTTATCAATAAACTCAAAAGTAATGCAAATATTAGAGTTATTCGACTTTAATTTATAAACTATAAACTAAATAACAACGGATTGATAAATGGATGCATACGAGTATGGAGAGTTACTTAAGACCCTCACGATTAAAATAGAAAATATAAAAAATATTGTTAAACCAGACGAGATAAACGCACGGCTTTTAGAGATAGAAAATGCTCAACAAGAGCCAAGTTTTTGGGATGATGCTAAAAATGCTTCAAAAATCTCTCAAGAGAAGACCAAAAAAGAGCGTGTCTTGGCCAAATATATTGAAGCACATGACGCTGTTATGGATGCAACTGAGTTTTTTGATATGGCAAAAAGTGAAAATGATGAAGATACCTTAACCATGCTCTATGATGATGCCAGTAGTTTAAATGAAAACATCAATGCCCTTGAGGTACAGATGATGCTTAGTGGAGAGAATGATAGCAATAATGCCATTATCTCCATACACCCTGGTGCTGGAGGTACAGAGAGTCAAGATTGGGCAAATATGCTCTATCGTATGTACTTACGTTGGGCTGAACGACACGATTTTAAAGTGGAGGGATTGGACTATCAAGCGGGTGATGAAGCGGGGATTAAAGATGTGAGTTTTATTATTAAAGGTGAAAATGCTTATGGCTACCTCAAAGTTGAAAATGGTATTCACCGTTTGGTACGGATTTCTCCTTTTGACTCTAATGCTAAACGACACACCTCTTTTTCATCCGTTATGGTATCACCTGAAGTTGATGATGACATCGACATAGAGATAGAAGATAGAGACTTGCGAATTGATACCTATCGTGCCTCTGGTGCTGGTGGGCAACATGTTAACAAAACGGAGAGTGCCATTCGTATTACGCATATACCAACCAATATAATCGTACAGTGTCAAAATGATAGAAGTCAACATAAAAACAAAGCCACAGCTATGAAAATGCTAAAGTCACGTCTTTATGAGTTTGAAATGGAGAAGAAACAAGCCCAGCTTGATGGGGTAGAGAAGAGTGATATCGGTTGGGGACATCAAATACGTTCTTATGTTTTAGCTCCCTATCAACAGGTAAAAGATACCCGTAGCAATCAAGCTTTTTCTAATGTAGATGCTATTTTAGATGGTGATATAGATAAAGTTGTTGAGGGTGTACTTATTGCACAAGTAAGGTAAACTTATATAAATTATTTGTTTTTTTTATGGAAATATTCTAAAAACCACAATAATTCCACAATCGTGTTTTATACTGCGAACATAACTAAATAAAAGGAATAAAATGACAAAATTTACAAAATTAGCTTTAGCAGCACTTTTAGGTATGGCAGTAATGACAACAACAGCTTCGGCAGATGCAACAAAGGGTCAGAAACTTTACGCTAAGAAACTAAAAGAGGCTTGTGGTATGAGTGGAGCAGACTTTGCTGGTAAACATACTCAAGATGAGTGGAAAGAGATTTTCGATGCTGGTAAAATGGGTGAAGAGATTGGAACTATCTGTAAAGGTGCTGAACTTAAAGAGAAACTTCAGTCACACGTTTATGACTTTGCTTATGAGTATGCTAACGATTCAGGAAATGTTCCTAGCTGTTAAGACCAACCGTTTAAATTAGCAATAACTCTCTTTGTAAGAGGGTTGTTGTTCTCC